>DASUIJ010000213.1:0-2736 GCA_036279815.1 Phenylobacterium sp.
CCTCCTGACTTCCTGAGCGTCCTCCCCGACGCCAGTCTTGCGCCCGCCTGGTCCAGCCAGGCGGGCGTCTTCTTGTTCAGACCAGATCCAGGCCTTCCCACATGGCCAGCGATAAGGCGAAGGCGCGCATGTCACCCGTGGTCGTCGGCGCCATCTTGTTCATGGCGTAGGCGAAGGTGGTGCGGGCATCCATGTCGATGATCGCCAGGGAGCCGCCATAGCCGCCCCAGAATATCGTGTTGGGGTTGGGCAAGGGCACCGCGCCTCCGGCCAGCCCGAAGCCGAGGCCGAACCGCGCCGGCGTGCCGAGGATCAGGTCCTGGCCCTCGATCTGCAGCTCCAGGGCCCTGCGGCAGCCGGCCTCGGACATGATCCGCTTGCCGTTGGCGGCGACCCCGCCATTGGCCAGGATCACATGTATCTGCGCCACCGAGCGAGCATTGCCGGTGCCGCCGGCCGCCGGGATCTCCGCCCCACGCCAGGCGCGCGTCCGGGTCTCGGTCGGATCGATCGGCGGATTGTCCGACATGTTCTTCTGCAGGTCGCTTTCGAAGCGGTCGCTGATCCCGCCCCCGGCCGGCGGCGGGATCAGGTCGGCGACGCGGCAATCCTCGGAGGCCGGCAGGCCGATGTGGAAGTCGGCCCCCAACGGCTCGGCGATCTCCTCGCGGAATACAGTGCCCAGCGTCTTGCCGGTGATCCGACGCACGACCTCGCCGATCAGGTAGCCCTGGGTCAGGCCGTGATAGCCGCTGGCCGTGCCCGGCTCCCAGTACGGGGCCTGGGCGGCGAGCAGCGAGGTCGCCTTCTCCCAGTCGTAGAGATCCTCCTTCTTCAGCGGCTCTTTCCAACCGGACAGGCCGGAGGAGTGGCTCATCAGGTGGCTGACCTTGACCTTCTCTTTCCCGGCCGCCGCGAATTCGGGCCAGTAGCGGGCGACAGGGGCGTCGAAGTCGAGTTCACCGCGATCGGCGATGAGCAGCGCGGTGAGCGCGGCCATGGTCTTGGTCGTCGAGTAGACGTTGACGATGGTGTCGCGTTCCCAGGGACGGGTTCGGGCCTCGTCTGCCCAGCCGCCCCAGAGGTCGACCACGGTCTCTCCCTCCAGCGTCGCGCAGAACGAAGCGCCGACATCGGAGCCATTGGCCAGGTTGCCTTCGAACGAGTCCCGCACGTGGGCGAAGCGGTCGTGGGTGAAGCCGTCGGCGGTGTCCCGGGCCATGGCGTCTGCTCCCTATCTGGTTTTCCGCCAGCCTAAGCGCAGATGACCAAGCAAGACCAGCTAGGCGATGGCCTTGGCCAGCCGCGTCACGCCGCCGGCCATCATCCGGGCCGGGAAACCGGAAAAGCCCAGCATTAGACCTTGCTGCTGCCGATTTCGTCGATAGAGCCGGCTGATCGCCCGGACCGTCACGCCGCCTGCATCCGCGGCGGCCTCGACATCCAGGTCGCTGCGACCGTCCTTCAGATAGGCGATTAAAGTCATGCCCTGGTCGGGAACGTCGACCTCCAGCAGGTCGCCCAGCTGCGCGCTCAGCGCCTGGGCCAAGGCGTCGCGCTGGGCCTTGTAGGCGATCCGGCGGCGGCGGATGTGAGCGGCGAACTGACCTTCGCGCATGAAGTCCAGCACGATCGCCTGGGTGAGGGTCGGCGGCTGGCGGTCCATCAGCTGACGGGCGTTGGCGAAGGCGCCCATCAGCGCCCGCGGAACCACCGCGTAGCCCATGCGCAGACCCGGAAAGAGCGCCTTGTTCAGAGTGCCGACATAGATCACCCGCTCGCCGCCATCGAGGCCCTGCAGCGACTCCAGCGGCGGGCCGGAATAGCGAAATTCCGAAGCATAGTCGTCTTCGACGATCCAGGCGCCGGCCTCCCGCGCCCAGGCCAGCAGCTCCATCCGCCGCCCCATCGAGAGCGTCACCCCCAGTGGGTACTGGTGCGAGGGCGTCACGAACGCGACCTTGGCGTCGCCCGCCGCATCCACCGCCTCGCGCACCATCAGCCCCAAACGATCGACCGAAGCGTAGTGGATGTCGGTCTGGGCTGCGGCCAGGGCATGACGGGTGGCCGGATAGCCGGGATCCTCCATCCACACCCTGTCGCCCGGCCGCAGCAGCACCCGCGCCGCGATGTCCACGGCGTGCTGGGCGCCGGCGGTGACGATCACCTGGTCGGCCTCGCAGACCACGCCACGCGCCGCCCGCAGATAATCGGCGATCGCGCCGCGCAGCTGGAGGTCGCCCCGGGGATCGGAATAGCCGAAGTGCACCGCGTCCAGGCTGCGCAGGGCCCGGCGGGTCGATCGCGACCAGGCGTCCTGGGCGCGGGCGTCCAGCAGGGTGCGCCCGGTGGCGAACAGCCGTGGATCGCTCTGAGGCGCCGGGAGTATCATCTCATCGAGATCGCGGGCGTGGGCCGGCACCTGCGGCGGGTGAGCGGGAGCCAGCTGCGCGCTCGGCTTCAACTCCGCGACGCCCGACAGGTCGTTCGAGACATAGGTGCCCGATCCCGGCCGGCCGACCGTATAACCCTCGGCCAGCAGCATATCGTAGGCGGCCACCACCGAGGCCCGCGCCACGCCCAGCCGCCCGGCGAAATCGCGGCTCGACGGCAGCCGCTGGCCGGGCTTCAGAGCCGAGGCGATGATCGCCGATCGGACCTGATCATAGATATGACGGATAACCGGCTCGCCCGCTCCCGGACTGCGCCACGGATAGACCTCGGCCCAACTCACCA
>DASUIJ010000214.1:0-6115 GCA_036279815.1 Phenylobacterium sp.
CCCAGGCCTTCCAGGTCCGCGGCGGTGGCCTCGCCGGTATTGATCAGGAAGTTGGCGTGCAGGGGCGAGAACATGGCCCCGCCAAAAGGCTTGCCCCGCCAGCCGGCCTCGTCGACCAGCTTCCAGGAGGAATGGCCCGGAGGGTTCTTGAAGGTCGAGCCCCCGGTCTTCTCGCGGATCGGCTGGGTGGTCTCCCGCCGCGCGGTGATCTCGGCCATTCGCGCCTCGATGGCGGCCGGATCGTCAGCCTTCCCCTCGTAGAGCGCGCCCGTGAAGATCAGCCCGCCCTCGGCGGCCTTGGCGGACTTGCGGTAGGAATATCCCATCTCGGCGTTGGTGAAGCTCACCCGTTCGCCGCCCCGGGTCACCGCATAGGCTTCGACCAGGATGTCCTTGGTCTCCGCGCCGTAGCAGCCGGCGTTCATCACCACCGCCCCGCCGATGGAGCCCGGCACGCCGCGATAGAACTCCAGACCGGCGATCCCGGCCTTGCCCGCTTCCCGCGCCACCGTGGCGTCCAGCGCCGCAGCGCCCGCATAGATGCGGTTCCCCTCCCGCGCCTCGACCTTGCCGAAGGCCCGGCCCGCCAGCCGGATCACCACGCCCTCGACGCCGCCGTCGCGGACCAGGGTGTTGGAGCCCACGCCCAGCGGCGTCACCGGCACGGCCGGATCGAGGCCCTTCAGAAAGGTCGCCAGATCGTCTTCGTCTTCCGGCAGGAACAGCAGGTCAGCCGGCCCGCCCACCCGGAACCAGGTGAACGGCGCGAGCGGTTCGTCCTTCAGCAGCTTGCCACGAACCGCCGGCAGCCGGTCGCGCCAGCTCGCTTGGCTGTCGCTCACCGGGCCAGCGCCTCGAGCTGCCCCGGCAGGGCATAGGCCCAGCTGGTGATGTCCCCGGCGCCCAGGCAGACCACCAGGTCGCCCACCTTGGCTTCCTCGGCCACCAGCCGCGCCAGGTCGGCCGGCTTGTCCAGCGGCAGGGCGCGGCGATGTCCGAACCTGCGCAGGCCCTCCACCAGTCCGTCGCGGCTGGCGCCCTCGATGGGCGTCTCACCCGCCGCGTAGACGTCGGAGACGATCACCACGTCGGCGTCGTTGAAGCAGGCGCAGAACTCGTTGAACAGGTCGTGGAGCCGCGAATAGCGGTGCGGCTGGACCACCGCGATCACCCGGTTGCTGGTCACCGCCCGTGCGGCCTTCAGAACCGAGGCGATCTCCACCGGATGGTGCCCGTAGTCGTCGATGATCCGCACCCCCTGGGAGACGCCCACCGTGGTGAACCTGCGGCCCACCCCGCCGAACCCGGTCAGGCCTTTGCGGATGTCGGCCTCCGACACCCCCAGCTCACGGGCCACGGCGATGGCGGCCAGCGAATTCAGCACGTTGTGCTGGCCGGCCATGGGCAGGTGCATGTCGTCCCAGCGCATGGGCTCGCCGTCGCGCGGCGCGATGATCACGTCGAACCGCGAGCCGTCGGGGCCCATGGCGATCTTCTCGGCCCGGACCTCGGCCTGGGGATTGGTCCCGTAGGGCACCAGTCTTCGGTTCTGCACCTGGGCGGCCATGGCCTGGACCTCGGGATGGTCGGTGCAGACCGCGGCGAAGCCGTAGAACGGGATGTTCTCGACGAAGTCGCGGAACGCCTTCCTCACGGCGTCGAAGTCGCCGTAGAAATCCAGGTGCTCGGGGTCGATGTTGGTGACGATGGCGCAGGTGGACTTCAGCTTCAGGAAGGTGCCGTCGCTCTCGTCGGCCTCGACCACGATCCACTCGCCCTCGCCCACCTTGGCGTTGGTGCCATAGGCGTTGATGATGCCGCCGTTGACCACCGTAGGGTCCAGGTCCCCGGCGTCCAGCAGGGCGGCGACCATCGAGGTGGTGGTGGTCTTGCCGTGGGTGCCGCCGACCGCCACCGAGAACTGCAGCCGGGTCAGTTCGGCCAGCATCTCGCCGCGATGGACCAGGGGCAGGCGCCGCGCGCGGGCGGCGACCAGTTCCGGATTGTCCGGCTTGATGGCGGTGGAATAGACGACCGCCGAGGCGCCCTCGACGTTGGCGGCGTCCTGGCCGATGAACACCTTGGCGCCGGAGCGCTCCAGCCGCTCGGTGTTGGCGCTGGCGCGGGCGTCGGAGCCTTGGACCGTGTAGCCGATCCTCAGCATGATCTCGGCGATGCCGCTCATCCCGATGCCGCCGATGCCGACGAAATGGACGGGGCCGACATCGAACGGAACAGGGCGGCGGTTCATGCCAGGCGTCCTTGGCTGGCGGTATGCTCGACCAGGTCGGCCAGGCGTTCGGCGGCGTCGGGACGGGCGATGGAGCGGGCGCCGGCGGACATGCGCGCCAGGCGGTCGGGGTTGCTCAGCAGCTTGAACAGGGCGTTGCACATGCTGTCGACGGTGAGCTGGTCCTCGCGGGCCACCTGGGCGCCGCCCGCGTCGGCCATCACCTTGGCGTTCTGGCCCTGGTCGTCGTCGAGCGCGACAGCCAGGGGCACCAGGATCGACGGCTTCCCGGCGATGGCGAACTCGCACACCGTCCCGGCCCCGGCCCGGCCGACCACCAGGTGCGCCTGGCGCAGGCGCGTGGCCATGTCGCGGAAGAAGGGCGCGATCTCCGCCTGGACGTTGGCGTTGGCGTAGACGCGGCGGGCCATGTCCATGCTCTCCTTGCGGGTCTGCTGCTGCACGCGAAGGCGGTTGCGCATCTCTTCCGGCAGCTTGGCGATGGCCACGGGCATCAGTTCGGACAGCAGGCGCGCGCCCTGGCTGCCGCCGGTGATCAGCAGCCGCAGGGTCCCGCCGGGCTCCGGCGCAAGGTAGGGCTTGTCGGCGAGGTCCCGGATCTCGGGCCGCACGGGATTGCCCACCACCGTGATGCGGCCGGCGATCTGGGGCGGGGCCTTCTGCAGGACCGGGAACGCGCAGGCCACGGCCCGCACATGGGCGGCCATGCGGCGGTTGGCGCGGCCCATCACGGCGTTCTGCTCATGCAGCACGGTGGGCCGGTTCTGGGTGATCCCCGCCATCAGGCCAGGCACCGAGGGATAGCCGCCGAACCCCACCACCACGGCCGGGTCGATGCGGGCGTAGGCGGCGCGGGCCTGCAAGGTGCCCCGGAAGATCGCCAGGCCCGCCAGGGCCACGCTGATCGGGTCGCCCGGCTTGTAGGTGCGGGCCGACAGCCCGATCCGCTCCTCGGCGGGGAAGCTCTCGGCGAAGGCTGCGACCCGTTCGTCGCTGGCCAGCACGATGCGCCAGCCCCTGGCGATCAGGGCTTCGGACAGGGCCTGGGCGGGGAAGAGGTGCCCTCCAGTGCCTCCGGCGGCGACGACGGCGATCTTGCGCATCGGGGGGGTTTAGGTGAAGCGGCGCGGCTTGTGTAGGGCCTAACCGGGCGCGTAGACGCCGGGCCGCCGGCGGGTGAGCGCCAGAGCCATGCCGAGCGTCAGGCACATGGCCAGCATGGACGAGCCGCCGTAGGAGATGAACGGCAGCGTCATCCCCTTGGTCGGGATCAGGTTGAGGTTCACCGCCACATTGATGAACACCTGCTCGCCCACCAGCACGAACAGGCCGGCCGCGGCGATCTGCTGGAAGGGGTCCGACAGCTTCATCGCCTTGTAGAGCCCCCGGATCACCAGGAAGCCGAACAGCGCGATCAGCAGGAGCGAGAAGATCAGGCCGTACTCCTCCGCCGCCACGGAATAGATGAAGTCGGTGTGGAGGTCGGGCACGTGGCGCTTCATGACCCCCTCCCCCGGCCCGCGACCGAACAGGCCGCCGGCGGCGATGGCTTCGGCGGCGCGGTCCACCTGGTGGGTGTCGGCCTTGTCCGGGCTGAGGAAGCGGTCCACCCGGCTGGCCACGTGCGGGAACAGGAAATAGGTCGAGCTCAGGCCGCCCAGGGCGACCACGCCCAGGCCCATCACCCAGCTCAGCGGCACCCCGGCCATCCAGAAAGCCGCGCCGAAGGCCACGGTGATCAACACCGTCTGGCCCACGTCCGGCTGGATCAGCAGCAGGCCGACGGACAGCGAATAGAGCAGGAAGGCGATGGTGACGCCCGGCACGCCCTGGCCCTTCTGGCCCTCGGAGAACATCCAGGCCACCAGCACGATGAAGGCCGGCTTCATGAATTCCGACGGCTGAAGGGAGAAGCCCGGCAGTTCCAGCCAGCGGGTCGCCCCCTTGGCGTTGTGGCCGATGAACGGCAGGGCGATCATGATCAGGATCGCCACCAGGTAGATGAAGAACGCCGCCCGCCGGACGCCCTTGCCGTCCAGCAAGGACGTCGAGATCAGGATCACGCTGCCGGCCGCGGCGAAGACGCACTGGCGGACGGCGAAATGGAAGGGGTCGCCGATGTTCATGCGCGCGGCGGCGGCCGGGCTGGCGGCGAAGGACAGCAGCACCCCCAGCACGATCAGGATGCCGACCACCCCCAGCAGCCAGCGATCCATCGTCCACCACCAGACGCCCAGCGGCGACCGGTCGGAGCGGGCGAAGGCGTGGTGGGCCTGCGTCGGCGTCTGGGTCATGCGCGGGCTCCCTTGGCCGGGGCGGGGGCTTCGAGGTTGAGCACGGCGGCGCGGAACGCCTCACCTCTCGCTTCGAAGTCTGCGTACTGGTCGAAGGAGGCGCAGGCCGGCGACAGCAGCACCACGGCGTCCTGGTTCTTGGCCGCGGCGTCCGTGAAGGCCTGGGCGACGGCGCGCTCCATGGTCCCGCACTCGACCGTCGTGGCCTTGCCCTTGAGGGTCTGTCCGAAAGCCTCGGCGGCCTCGCCGATCAGATAGGCCTTCTCGATGCGCGGGAAGAGGTCGGCCAGGGCGTCGATCCCGCCGGTCTTGGGCTGGCCGCCGGCGATCCAGTAGAACTTGGGATAGCTCGACATGGCCTGACGTGCGGCGTCGGTGTTGGTGGCCTTGCTGTCGTTCACGAAGCGGACGCGGCCCACATAGCCCACGGTCTCCATCCGGTGGGCCAGGCCCGGGAAGCTCATCAGCCCCTCGGCGGCCTCATCCGACGAAATCCCCAGTCCGCGGACGGCGGCGTAGGCGGCGGCGGCGTTCTGCCAGTTGTGGCGGCCCGGCAGCGAGCGCGCGCGCAGGAGGTCGGCGACCTCGCTCGCCCGCTCTCCGGTGGCGTCGTAGAGCAGTCCCTGCAGGACATAGCAGCCGCGGCCCATGGCCTTGGAGGCCGAGATCGGCACGATGGTGCGGCGGTTGGCGGCGGTGATCTCGGTGCAGATGCGCTGGCCCCAGGGATCGTCCACCCCGATGACGGCGGTGTCGCCCTTGCCCTGGTTCAACAGGATCCGGCGCTTGGCGGCCACATAGCCCTCCATGCCGCCATGGCGCTCCAGATGGTCGGGAGAGACGTTGAGCAGGACCGCGACGTCGGGCTTGAGGCTGGAAGTCAGGTCCAGCTGGTAGGAGGACAGTTCCAGGACATAGACCGCGCCGCCGTGCATGTCGTCGAGGTCCAGCACGCCGACGCCGATATTGCCGCCCACCCGGGTGTCGCGGCCGGCGCTGGCGCAGATGTGGCCGATCAGGGCGGTGGTGGTCGACTTGCCGTTGGTGCCGGTGATGGCGACGATCTTCGGGCGCTTGTGCTCGGGCGCGGCGTTGACGGTGCGGGCGAAGAGCTCGATGTCGCCGAGGATCTCGACGCCGGCGGCCTGCGCCTTCTCGACCGTCCAGTGCGGCTTGGGATGCGTCAGCGGCACGCCCGGCGACAGCATCAGCGCTGCGAACTGCGACCAGTCGGCGGTGGAGAGATCGAGCAGTTCCAGGCCTTCGGCCTTGGCCGCCTCGCGGCTGGCGGGCTTTTCGTCCCAGACCACGACCTTGGCTCCGCCCAGCACGAGCGCGCGCGCGGCCGTCAGCCCTGTACGGGCCAGGCCGAACACGGCGACCGTCCTGCCTTCGAAGCCGCGGACCGGGATCATGAGACCTGCCCTGCCCTCCTATCGCAGCTTCAGGGTGGCGAGGCCCAGCAGGGCGAGCATCACGGCGATAATCCAGAAGCGGATCACGACGGTGCTCTCCGACCAGCCGAGCTTTTCGAAGTGGTGATGGATCGGGGCCATGCGGAACACCCGCT
>DASUIJ010000215.1:0-7624 GCA_036279815.1 Phenylobacterium sp.
CGTTAAGCATGCAAGAATCGCGCCGAAGCGCGCCTCCTCCAGGCTCAGCGACCCGTCCCGATTCGGAACGGCCGGGGGTGTGGCCCCGATCTTCCTGCAAGCCCCGTGCGGCCAGATCCGGCCGCGAAACTGGGCTGCCCCCCGATGTCGGTGTTCCATTCAAATACAGAACGGTTGATAGACTATTGGCGCAGCCGCGGCGGCGAGGCCGGCCTTCCCACGCGGATGGCGGTCAATCCGGCCGATTTCTCCGAGATCATGAGCCAGGTCTTCATCCTGGGCCGGGTCGCCACCGGCATCTATCCCGTGCGCCTGGCCGGGGGCCTGGTGGCCGAACTGCACCAGAAAGACCTGCGCCAGCAGAACGTGCTCAGCCTGTTCCGCGAGCGCGACCGCCTGGACCTGAAGGCCGCCCTGGAGGCCGGCCGCCGCCGTCCCGAGCCCGTGGTCGCCACGGTCGACCTACTGACCGAGGGCCCTGTCCTGCCCATGGAGGTGCTGTTCGCCCCCCTGGCGGCCGCCGAGGGCTCTCCTGAGCGCTATCTGGGCCTCTACCAGCCCCTGGGCATGGTCTCGCGCCTGCGCGGCCTGCCCGCCCGGGAACTGGCCCTGCGCGACGTGGTCGGCATGGGGCCCGCCAACGAGGTCAGCCCGCGCCTGCGCCTGGCCACCTTGGACGGGCGCCGCATCGCCTAGCCCAGCGCCTGCTCCAGGTCGGCGATCAGGTCGTCGGCGTCCTCGATGCCCACCGACAGGCGGATCAGGGAATCGGCGATCCCGATCCGAGTCCGCGTCTCCGCCGGGATCGAGGCGTGGGTCATGATCGCCGGATGTTCGATCAGGCTCTCCACGCCGCCCAGGCTTTCGGCCAGGGTGAAGAGCTGGGTCCGCTCCAGCATGCGCAGCGTCCCCTGCAGGTCACGCCTGAGCACCACCGACATCATGCCGCCGAATCCCCCGGTCATCTGCCTGGCGGCCAGGTCGTGCTGCGGATGGCTGGCGAGACCGGGATAGATCACCCTCTCCACATCGGCCCGCGCCTCCAGCCAGTGGGCGATCTTCATGGCGCTCTGGCTGTGGCGCTGCATGCGGAGCGCCAGGGTCTTCACCCCCCGCAGGGTCAGGAAGCTGTCGAAGGGCGAGGCCACCGCCCCCACGGCGTTCTGCAGGAAGGTGATCTGGTCGCGCAGTTCGGCGTTGTCGCCCACCACCAGGCAGCCGCCCACCACGTCGGAGTGCCCGCCCAGGTACTTGGTGGTCGAATGCATCACCACGTCGAAGCCGAACTCCAGCGGCCGCTGGATGGCGGGGCTGCAGAAGGTGTTGTCCGCCGCCGCGATCAGGCCCCGCCGCCTGGCCAGGCCGGCTATGGCTTCGAGGTCCGCCAGGCGGAGCAGCGGATTGGTCGGGGTTTCCACCCAGATCAGCCGGGTGTTGGGCCGGATCGCGGCCTCGATGGCCGCCAGGTCCGACAGGTCGACGAAGCTGAACTCCAGCCCCGCCGAGCGCTTGCGCACCTTGTCGAACAGCCGGAACGAGCCGCCGTAGAGGTCCTCGCTGGCGATCACGTGGTCTCCGGCGTCCAGCGCATCCAGCAGGGTCGCGATGGCCGCCAGGCCTGAGGCGAAGGCGAAGCCCTTGGTCCCGCTCTCCAGGTCCGCCAGCGCGCGCTCGAGGGCGAAGCGGGTCGGGTTCTGGCTGCGGCTGTACTCGAACCCCTGGTGCACGCCGGGACTCGACTGGGCGTAGGTCGACGTGGCGTAGATCGGCGGCATCACCGCGCCGGTGGAGGGGTCCGGCGACTGGCCGCCATGGATCGTCCGGGTGGCGAAGGCCAGCCGGTTCTTGCCGTGTTGGGTGTCGGTCACGCAGCGCGCCTCAGATAGTTGATCAGATCGATCCGGGTGATCAGGCCCAGGAATTCGCGCCCGTCCAGCACGATGGCCACCTGGTCCTTGTCGAAGACCGGCAGCAGGGCGTCCAGCGGCTGGCTCGCCTGCAAGGTGTGCAGCCGTGCGGTCATGGCCGAGCTGACCGGCTGCTGGAACCTGCGGTCGGTGTGCCGGTCCTCGACGGCTTCCAGCAGGTCGCTCTCGTCGATCAGGCCGATCAGCCGCCCGTCGTCCATCACCGGCAGCTGCGAGACGTCGGCCTGGCGCATGCGGTTATAGGCGGTCAGCAGGGTGTCGTCGGGTCCCACGGTCACGGTTCCGCCCTCGCTGGGCGCGCGGGCGATCAGGTCGCGCAGATCGCCGTGCAGGGTCTTGGCGGTCAGCCCCTGTTCGGCCAGCCAGCTGTCGTTGTAGACCTTGGACAGGTATTTCGAGCCGGTGTCGCAGACCAGGGTCACCACCCGCTTCGGCTCGGTCTGGTCGCGGCAATAGCGCAACGCCGCCGCCAGCAGGGTGCCCGAGGACGACCCCGACAGCACCCCGGCCTTGGTCAGCAGTTCGCGGGCCGCCGCGATGCTCTCGCGGTCCGGGATCGAGTAGGCGACGCTCACCAGCGACAGGTCGCAATTGATCGGCACGAAGTCCTCGCCGATCCCCTCCACCACCCAGGAGCCGGCCTCCACCGTCTTCCCCGTGTTCACCAGCGGCGCCAGGATCGACCCCTCCGGGTCCGCCAGCACGATCTGGGTCTTGGGCGACACCCTTCGGAAATAGCGGCCGAGCCCGGTCATGGTGCCGCCGGAGCCCACCCCCACCACGATCGCGTCCAGGTCGCCGCCCATCTGCTCGAAGATCTCGGGTCCGGTGGTGGTCTCGTGGGCCAGTGGGTTCGCCGGATTGGCGAACTGGTTGACGTAGAACGCCCCCGGAATGCCGGCCGCCAGCCGCTCGGCCATGTCCTGGTAGTATTCGGGGTGGCCCTTGCCCACGTCCGAGCGGGTGATCCTCACGTCCACGCCCAGCGCCCGCAGGTGCTGGATCTTCTCGCGGGACATCTTGTCGGGGACCACCAGCAGGATCTTGTAGCCCTTGAGGATGCCCACCTGGGCCAGGCCCAGGCCGGTGTTGCCGGCGGTGGCCTCCACCAGGGTCCCGCCCGGCTTGAGGCGGCCGTCGGCCTCCGCCGCCTCGATCATCGAGCGCGCGATGCGGTCCTTGATCGAGCCTCCCGGATTGGCGTTCTCCAGCTTCACGAACAGCCGGCAGGGTCCGGTGTCGAAACCGGTCAGCTCCAGCATCGGCGTATGGCCGATCAGGTCCAGGGCCGAGGTGACCGGCATAGGCAGGGACAGGCCCGAGGCCTGGGCGGCGTCGTCCATCGCGCATCCTCCGTCGACCCGGCGCTCTGCGGCGCGCGGGGTTCGATTCAGGAACGCATCAAGCGCGATTCCGCCCCCGGATGGGAACAAAATCCTGCGAGCCGTCCAGGACTCGGCAAGAACCTGCTCCGGGAGCGGGTAAAATCCTGCGGACTATGCGGCCTTCTGTCCGTCCTCGTAGACCGGCGCGTCGTCGGCGGGCGGGGCCGCCCTGCCCAGCAGCAGATCGGCGGCCTTTTCGGCGATCATGATGGTCGGCGCGTTGGTGTTGCCGCCGACCAGGGTCGGCATGACCGAGGCGTCGATGACCCGCAGGCCCTTCAGCCCCTGCACCTTCAGCTCGGCGTCGACCACCGCCATGGGATCGCCCTTGGGGCCCATGCGGCATGTGCCGACCGGATGGTAGATGGTCTCGGCCACCTCCTTGATCCAGGCGTCGATCTGCTCGTCCGTCTGGATGGCGGCGCCGGGGAACAGCTCCACCGAGCGATAGGGGTCGAGCGCTTCCTGCTGGGCCACCTGGCGCATCATCTTCACGCCCTCGCGCAGGGCGCGGCGGTCTTCATCGGTGGCGAGGTAGTTGGCGAAGATCGCCGGATCGTCGAACGGGTCCGCCGACTTCAGCCCCACCCGCCCGCGGCTCTCGGGCCGCAGCTGGCAGACGTGGAAGGTGAAGCCGTCCTTTTCCACCACCGTCTTGCCGTGGTTCTGCATCACCGCCAGCACGCAGTGGATCTGCAGGTCGGGCCGGTCGAGGTCGGGACGCGACTTGAGGAAGGCGCCGGATTCCAGGAACTGGCGACGGCCCAGGCCCTTCTTGAACAGCAGGTAGTTGATGCCCACGAACAGGGTCTTGATGCCCTTTCGCTGCGAATAGATCGTGATCGGCTGCGGGCATTCCCACGACAGGGTCACGTCCAGGTGGTCCTGCAGGTTCGCGCCCACTCCTTTCAGGGCATGGACCACCGGAACCCCGTGCTTGCCCAGCTCCTCGGGATCGCCGATCCCCGACAGCTGCAGGATCTGCGGCGACTGAACCGCGCCGGCGCACAGCAGCACCTCGCGGTCGGCATGGACCGTGGTCCGAACCTTGGTGGCTTCGTCGGCATATTCGACCCCGACCGCCACGCCGTTCTCCACCAGGATGCGCGTGGTCCGCGCGCCCGTCAGGCAGGTCAGGTTCGGTCGCTTCAGGGCCGGGTGCAGGTAGCCGCGCGCCGCGCTCCAGCGCTCGCCCTCGTGGATCGTGAGCTGATAGGGTCCCCAACCTTCCTGTTGGAAGCCGTTGAAATCGCTCGTGACCTTGTGGCCGGCCTGGCGTCCTGCCTCGATGGCGGCCTTGTAGATCGGGTTGGGGTCGGAGGCCTTGGAGACTTTCAGCGGGCCGGAGCCGCCGTGCCACGCGTCGCCGCCGCCCTCCAGGCTCTCCGCACGCTTGAAGTAGGGCAGCACGTCGCGATAGGACCAGCCCTCCAGGCCCATCTGGCGCCACTGGTCGTAGTCCCGCGCATGGCCGCGGATGTAGACCATGCCGTTGATCGAGGACGACCCGCCCCAGCCCTTGCCGCGCGGCCACCACAGCTTGCGGTCGTTCAGCTGCGGCTCCGGCTCGGTCCAGAAGCCCCAGTTGTAGGTGTTCTTGGTGGGCAGCAGCCCGCCGACCCCGGCCGGCATCCGCACCATCAGGGAGTTGTCCTTGGTCCCGGCTTCGAGCAGCAGGACCTTGACGCCCGGATCGGCGGTCAGCCGGTTGGCCAGCACGCATCCGGCCGAGCCCGCGCCGATGATGATGTAGTCGTAGCGGTCCATGGAGCGGCCCCCTTATCGGTGTTCAGTTGGGCGCGAACTTACCCGGCTCGCGGCGCGAGACAAGGCGACAGGCCGCCCGCGACGAAGAAACTTGACGCTGGCGTCACGATTATCCCGCCGGCCGGGGCCGAGGCGGAACCTTCCGGCCCGCCCCGCCGCGGGGGGTGGCTAGCGTCCCTTCCAGGCCGGCGCGCGTTTCTGGGCGAAGGCCATCGGGCCCTCGACAAAGTCTTCCGAGCGGAACAGGGCCGCGATCGCCGGATAGCGGTTCTGGCCCTTGATGGCGGCTTCCAGGCTGGGTTCGTCCAGGCCCTTGAACACCGCCTCCTTGGAGGCCCGCACCGACATCGGCGACAGTTCGGCGATCTGCGCGGCCCAGCGGCGGGCCGCGGCCATCAGGTCCCCGGGCGCGACCACCTCGTTGACGAAGCCCAGTTCCTGGCCCTCCTTGGCCGACACCCGGCGTCCGGTGAGGATCATGCCCAGCGCCCGCTTGGTCCCGATCGCCCGCGGCAGGCGGTGCAGGCCGCCGGCCAGGGCCGCCAGGCCGACCCGCGGCTCCGGCAGGGCGAACACCGCCGCCTCCGACGCCACGATGATGTCGCAGGCCAGCGCGATCTCGAACCCGCCGCCCATCGCCACGCCGTTCACCGCCGCGATCAGCGGCTTGGTGAGGTCGAAGCGCGAGGTCAGGCCGGCGAAGCCCGAGGGCGGGCTCTTCATGTCGCCGCCGGTGGCCTGGTGCTTCAGGTCGTTGCCGGCCGAGAAGGCCCGCTCGCCGGCGCCGGTGACGATGCCCACCCACTGCTCCGGGTCGGCCGCGAAGGCGTCGAAGGCCTCGTGCAGTTCGAAGTGGGCGGGCGAGTGCAGGGCGTTCATCACGTCGGGCCGGTTCAGGGTGATGACCGTGACCGGACCTTCGCGTTCCACGCGGATGAATTCATAGGCCATGGCCTGTCCTCCCTTTGTTGTGACGGCGACCCTCACCGGGGCGCCGCAGCGTCCGTCAAGCGCGCTCGCTCACGCCTGCTTCAGGCCGGCCCGATAGCGCTTCCAGTTCTGGACATAGTGCAGCGCGCCGCCGGCCATCGAACGGGCCTGGGCCTCCGACAGCTCGCGGACCACCTTGCCCGGCGCGCCCATGACCAGGGAATTGTCGGGGATCTCCTTGCCCTCGGTGATCAGGCAGTTGGCCCCGATCAGGCAGTTCTTCCCGATCTTCGCGCCGTTCAGGATGATCGAGCCGATCCCCACCAGCGAATTGTCGCCGATCGTGCAGCCGTGCAGCATCACCAAGTGGCCCACGGTCACGTTGGCTCCGATGGTCAGGGGCGAGCCGGTGTCGGTGTGCAGGACCGAGCCGTCCTGGACGTTGGAATTCTCGCCGATGACGATGGGATCGTTGTCGCCGCGAAGTGTCGCACCCCACCAGACTGACGCGTTCTTCTTGAGAATCACCCGACCGATGACTGCCGCGTTGGGCGCAATCCAGTATTCGTCCTCACCAGGCAGTTCTGGAGCCACATCGCCCAAGTTATAGACACTCATCCGCATACCCCATTTCTTTAGCCAAACGGCTTGCTTAACCCATCATAAACCAAGCTAGGATCATCTTAGTCGGGCGATTCGAGAGGGCGATAGCCTTCCCGCATCCCGCCACGGCCGGCTTTCGGTTGGCGGCGTCCCGCAGGACGGAGACGAGAGTGTCGCGTTTGGTGCTTGGGCGGGCATCTCCGCCAGGATTGTTGATCGAAGGCGAGCCTCCAGGCCGCGCGCGACGCCGCTCTATCCTTCCAATTCCAGTCACCTCGAAGGGCGATCCATTGCGGATACGCCCTTTTTTCTTGCCCCTTAGGAGGCCTTGATGACCAAGCGAGCCACGAAGCGACAACTGCGCGAAGGCGCGTTCGACGCCACTCAGTTCGAGGAAGACGGGAAAATCCGCCGCCTGCCGCTCGAGCGAGCCTGGTCCCCCTTGGCGCATCACAACGATGATCGCGAGCAGGGCTATGTGAAGACCATCAAGGCCAAGTCGACGGGCCAGCAGGCGCTCATCGACGCCATCGACGCCAAGAACCTGGTCATGGCGCTGGGCCCGGCCGGCACCGGTAAGACCTACCTCGCGATCGCCAAGGCCGTGGAGGCGCTGGAGGCCGGCCGCGTGGGACGCATCGTGCTGTCCCGGCCCGCGGTCGAGGCCGGGGAATCCATCGGCTTCCTGCCCGGCGAGATGGAGGACAAGCTCGCCCCCTACCTGCGGCCGCTCTACGACGCGCTGTCGGATCGCCTGTCCATGAAGCGGGTGCGGGCCCTGATGGCCGAGGGCGCCATCGAGATCGCCCCGGTCGGGTTCATGCGCGGCCGCACGCTCAACAACGCCTTCGTGGTGATCGACGAGGCGCAGAACTGCACCTACGGCCAGCTCAAGATGCTGCTGACCCGCCTGGGCTGGCACTCCACCATGGTGGTCACCGGCGACCCCAACCAGTCCGACCTGCTGCCCGAGCTCTCCGGCCTGGGCCCGGTGGCCGACAAGCTCGAGGC
>DASUIJ010000216.1:0-2606 GCA_036279815.1 Phenylobacterium sp.
ATGTTCGAGGTCATGACCACCACCGTGTTGGTGAAGTCCACCCGGCGTCCCTTCCCGTCCGTCAGCCGCCCGTCGTCCAGGACCTGCAACAGGACGTTCAGGACCTCCGGGTGCGCCTTCTCGACCTCGTCGAACAGCAGCACCTGGTAGGGCCTGCGCCGCACGGCTTCGGTAAGCGCGCCGCCCTCGTCGTAGCCGACATAGCCGGGAGGGGCCCCGATCATCCGGCTGACCGAGTGCTTCTCCATGTACTCGCTCATGTCCATGCGGGTGATGGCCTGCTCGTCGTCGAACATGAACTCGGCCAGCGCCTTGGTCAGCTCGGTCTTGCCCACGCCGGTCGGGCCCAGGAACAGGAAGGAGCCGATGGGGCGGTGGGGGTCCTGAAGCCCGGCGCGGGCGCGGCGCACGGCGTCAGAGACGGCGACCAGCGCCTCCTCCTGGCCGACCACCCGGCCGCGCAGGGAGTCCTCCATGCTGAGCAGCTTCTCGCGCTCGCCCTCCAGCATCTTGTCCACCGGGATGCCGGTCCAGCGGGAGACCACCGCGGCGATCTGCTCGGCGTCGACCACCTCGGGGCTGACCGCGTCCTCGGCCGCCTTGGCCTCGGCCGTGGTGAGCTGGCTCTCAAGCTGCGGGATCTGGCCGTAGGCGATCTCCGAGGCCCGCTGCAGGTCGCCCTGCCGCTGGGCGGTGACCAGTTCGGCGCGCAGGCGGTCGAGGGCCTCGCGCAGCTGGGCCGCGGAGGACACCTTCTCCTTCTCGGCGCTCCACTTGGCGGACATGTCCTCGGACTGGGCTTCCAGGTCGATGAGCTCGTCCTCGAGCTTTTCCAGGCGGGCCTTGGAGGCGGCGTCGCTTTCCTTGGACAGGGCCTCGCGCTCGATCTTCAGCTGCACGACGCGCCGGTCGATCTCGTCCAACTCCTCGGGCTTGGAGTCCACGGCCATCCGCACCCGGCTGCCGGCCTCGTCGATCAGGTCGATGGCCTTGTCGGGCAGGAAGCGGTCGGCGATGTAGCGGTTGGAGAGCGTCGCCGCGGCGACGATGGCCGAGTCGGTTATCCGCACCCCGTGGTGCAGCTCGTACTTCTCCTTCAGGCCGCGCAGGATCGAGACGGTGTCCTCCACCGTGGGCTCGGCCACGAACACCGGCTGGAAGCGACGGGCCAGGGCCGCGTCCTTCTCCACGTGCTTGCGATACTCGTCGAGGGTGGTGGCGCCCACGCAGTGCAGTTCGCCCCGCGCCAGGGCGGGCTTCAGCAGGTTGGAGGCGTCCATGGCGCCGTCGGTCTTCCCGGCGCCCACCAGGGTGTGCATCTCGTCGATGAACAGGATGATCGAGCCTTCGGCCTGGGTGACCTCGTTGAGGACGGCCTTCAGGCGCTCCTCGAACTCGCCGCGATACTTCGCGCCGGCGATCAGCGAGCCCATGTCCAGGGCGTGGAGCTGCTTGTCCTTCAGGCTCTCGGGCACGTCGCCGTTGATGATGCGCAGGGCCAGGCCTTCGACGATGGCGGTCTTGCCGACCCCGGGCTCGCCGATCAGGACGGGATTGTTCTTGGTGCGCCGGCTCAGCACCTGGATGGTGCGGCGGATCTCCTCGTCGCGGCCGATGACCGGGTCGAGCTTGCCGTCGCGGGCGGCCTGGGTGAGGTCGCGGGCGTAGCGCTTGAGCGCGTCATAGCCTTCCTCTGCCGAGGCGCTGTCGGCGGTCTTGCCCTTGCGCATGGCCTTGGCGGCCTCTTCCAGGGCCGCGGCGTTGGCGCCGGAGTCCTTCAGGGCCTTGGCCGCGTCGCCGCCTTCCTTGGCGATGGCGATCAGCAGGCGCTCGGTGGTGACGAAGGCGTCGCCGGCGGCCTTGGCCCCGCTCTCGGCCTCGGCGAAGATGCGGGCCACGTCGGGCGCCATGTAGAGCTGGCCGGAGCCGCCCTCCACCTTGGGCCGCTTGGCGAGCAGGGCTTCGGCCGCCTGGTCGGCGGCGTCGGGACGACCGCCGGCGCTCTGGATCAGGGCGCGGCTGAGGCCGTCCTTCTCTTCGAGCAGGACCTTCAGCAGGTGCTCGGGCGCAAGCTGCTGGTGGCGTCGGGCGAGGGCCAGGCTCTGGGCCGATTGGACAGCCTGCTTGGCGCGGTCGGAATAGAGGTCGATGTTCATAAGGTCCCCTCGTAAGGCGGAAATGAGAGGCCGCCTTGATGAAGCGCAACCTCTGCTCCAGGGGATGTAGTGTGGCTACGGCGCCACACAAGTCACGAGGGTGAGAACAGACGCGATCAGGCCGCCGGGCGTCTGAGGCGCCGCGCCGTGATCAGCGAGATCGGCAGGCCCACCAGGATCAGGTTGGCGAACACCTGGTTGGCGACGGAGATCGGCCGGGCCGCCCCGAAGGTCTCGGGCCAGCGCAGGGGCAGCACGATCCAGTTCATCACCAGATAGAGGCCGAGCCCGTAGAGCAGGCCCCAGAGCACCGGTCGGCGGGTGAGCGTGGGCAGGCGGGTGGCGGACAGGACGAAGACGCCGACCATCACCAGCATGATCGAATAGTGAAGGGCCAGGCCGAAGGCGGCGGCGGCCAGGCCGCCGTCGGCCGCCGCCTTGCCGAGCAGC
>DASUIJ010000217.1:0-6184 GCA_036279815.1 Phenylobacterium sp.
GAGGGATCGCCGCCAACCCGTTCCTACGAGCCCTGCGCGACGCCGGCTGGGTGCGGCCCGACGCCTGCGATCTCGGCCTCGAGGTCGATGGTCAGGGCCGGGCCATCGCGAACGACGGCCAGGCCTCCGAGGTCCTACGCATTGTCGGACCGCCCACCTTGGGAACCTTTGGGGATCCCATCGGCGCCTTCTTCGTCGCCGCCCAGATCCGCCGGTTCCTGCCCTCGATACTCGACGAGCCGGCGGAGGGCTCGGGGGCCGCCGGCGCTTGAGGAAAGTCCCCTACCCCTCCGTATCCACCGAGGCCTGCATGGCCGGCGCGTAGCGCGGCCCGGTGACGGTCTGTGCGTTCACCGTCGCCTCCACCCGGGCCATGATCTCGTCGGACAGCACCACGTCGGCGGCCGCCGCGTTCTCACGCATGTGGTCGGGATTGGTCGTGCCCGGGATCGAGACGATGGCCGGGTCCTTTCGCATCAGCCAGGCCAGGCACAGCTGGGCCGGCGTGCAGCCCGCGTCCCGCGCTATGGCGGCGAAGGCTTCGAACAGCTTGAGGTTGGCCGCCAGGGCCTCGCCCTGGAACCTCGGCATGCCCAGCCGGAAGTCCCCCTCGCCCAGGGCCGCGACGTCCTTCACCCCGCCCGCCAGGAAACCGCGTCCCACGGGCGAGAAGGCCACGAAGGTCACGCCCAGCTCGCGGCAGGCGTCCAGAACCGCGATCTCCGGATTGCGGGTCCAGGGCGAATATTCGGTCTGCAGGGCGGCGATCGGGTGCGTCGCATGCGCCCGCCGCAGCGCCGCGGCGCCCACTTCCGACAACCCGATGGAGCGGATCTTGCCTTCGGCCACCAGCTCCGCCAGCGCGCCCACGCTCTCCTCGATCGGCACCCGCTTGTCCCAGCGGTGCAGGTAGTAGAGGTCGATCACATCGGTCTTCAGGCGCTTGAGGCTGCCCTCGCAGGTGGCCTTCAGCACCTCCGGGCGACCGTTCAGCTCCCGCTGGTCGCCGTTGGTCAGGCCGCACTTGGAGGCCAGCACGAACTCCTTGCGCCGGTCGCCCAGCACCTCGCCCACCAGGGTCTCGTTGTGCCCCAGGCCGTAGACCGCGGCGGTGTCCAGGAAGGTGTAGCCGGCGTCCAGCGCACCCTTCAGCACGGCCTCCGCCTGGGCCCGGGGCGGCGGCGGCCCGTAGGCGTGCGACAGGCTCATGCAGCCCAGTCCGATGGCCGACACCTCGAACGATCCGACCTTGCGCTTTTCCATGCCGCTCTCCCTGTTTTGCTGCGGCTGAAAAGCTATGTCCGGCCGGCCCCGTCAAGGCGGCGCGCGCCCGTCAGGCGATCTGCGCGGCCTCCGCCCGGCGGGCCGAGGGCGCGAACAGCCGGCGGCCGGGCATCTCCACGAACCGGTAGGTCAGCGGCGCGATCGCCAGCAGCAGGCCCAGGAAGACCAGGTTGATCAGGTCGCCCACCCAGGGCGAGCCCAAGGCCTCCACCGCCTTGGTGATCTGCCCGCCCGGCCACTTGGCCACGCGGTAGGCGATGTGGAAGCTGATGATGATCGGTGCGTGGATCAGGTAGATCGAATAGGACCAGGCCCCCAGCTTCAGGCCGGGCCCGCTCTTCAGGGCCCGCGAGATCGCTCCGCCCTCGCTGGCGAACACCCAGACCGCCGCCCCGAACACCACCGGGGCGCCCAGCGACAGCACCGTCTCGCCGCTCACCGACAGGAATCCGACTACCGCCGCCGCCATGGCCGCCTCGCCCCAGGTGTTGGTCTGAGCCGGGCTGACCCGCCACAGCCGCTGCACCAGGTAGCCCATGAAGAACCCCGCCAGGCCGCGCGCCAGGCCGAAGTCCACCGCCCCGCCCATGAACCTGGGCGAGAACAGCCCGATCACCGACAGGGCAGAGATCACGATCCCGGCCGCCAGCCAGGTCCGCCACCTGCGCGGCACGGCCATGAAGATCAGGGCGAAGACCACGTAGAGCGCCATCTCGACGCTGATGCTCCAGGAGGGCCAGTTCCAGGTCAGCCGGTCCTCAAAGCCCAGGCCATGGACCAGGGTCAGATTGGCCAGGATATCGCCCGGCCGCCGCCCCTCGGGGAAGCTCCAGCCCTCCAGTTGCTGGCGCACGAACTCCTGGCCGATCATCACGGCCAGCATGGCGGCGTGCAGAGGCCAGACCCGCGCGAACCGCTTCCACAGGAAGGTCACCCGCGAGCCGCCCTCGTCCATCCCGTCCTCCGCGGAATAGGCGATCACGAAGCCCGACAGAACGAAGAAGAAGTCCACGAACAGGAAGCTCGAGCTGAACGGCCTCACCTGGTCGACGTGCCCGCCCAGCTGGAAGTGCCACAGCGCCACCAGGAGCGCGCAGACGCCCCGCCAGCCGTCCAGCGCCTCGAACCGACGCCGTCCCGCCGCCCCCGTATCCGACATTCATGCTTTCCCGCGCGACCGCCGCGACCGGCGGCCACCGAACCTAGCCGAATCCGCCCGCCCGGCCCAATCCCCGCCGTGCGTCCGCGTCGCTTTGCAGCGTCGTTAAGCGCCGGCTCCGCCGCCGGGCCAAGGTTCCGGCTCGCGGGGCGGCCTTCGCGTCATTCCAGAAAGGCGCCGGTCGCCTTCCCAGACCACAACCTCGACAGCCGAGCGGTGCTCGGCCAGCAGCCGCGCGCAATAGGCCGTCGCCGCCAGGTCGTCCTCCAGCTCCAGGGCCTCGAACATCAGCGGCGCGCCGTCGGCGGTCTGCGGATAGAATGTGTAAAACTGCATCTACGCCTCCCCGGCATGTGCAGAATTCACCTTAACCACTCCTGCAGGTGATCGTCGATAACAATGCCGCGATTTCGAGGGAGACGCGCTCAGCGCCCCTGGAACACCGGCGGGCGCTTCTCGAAGAACGCCTTGCGGGCTTCCTTGGCGTCGTCGCTGGCGAAGGCCATGCGGATGTTGGACACCTCGTAGCGCAGCTGGGTCTCCAGGTCGGTGGTCTCCATCGACTTGGCCATGCCGCGCTTCAGCAGCCGCAGGGTGATCGGCGACCAGGCGCACAGCTCCTGGCAATAGTCGGCCAGCCTGGCCTGGAATTTGTCGTCGTCCGCCACCTCGCCGGCCATGCCCAGCGTCACGGCCTCGTCGCCCATCACCGTGCGGTTCTCCATCATGAACCGCATGGCTTTCTCGTAGCCCATGGCCTGCGGCAGGGTGATGGTCAGGCCGGCGTCCGGCGAACCGCCGATCCGGGTGTAGCCGGCCATCAGCCGCGCGCTCCTGCTCACCAGCCGCACGTCGGTGGCCATGGCCAGGCCAAGCCCGGCCCCCACCGCCACGCCGTTGATCCCGCCCACCACCGGCTTGTCGCACCGCTTGCGGATCGACAGCAGGAACTGGCCCACCCAGCTGATGTCATCCAGCTGCGCCGACTGGGTCGACAGCGGCGAAAACCGCTCCCCGCCCGACAGGTCCAGTCCGGCGCAGAACGAATCCCCGCTGCCGGTGATCGCGATCACCCACACGTCGTCCAGCTGCGCCGCCGCGTCCACCGCGGCCACGACGCCCCAGGCCAGCTCGTTGTTCAGGGCGTTCTTCTTGTCAGGGCGATTGAGCGTGATCGTCCTGACATGGCCCTTGTCGGCGACCGTTACGAGATCCGTCATATTCAACTCCCTGCCCCCGGCCCTGGCCGGAGGTTCGCGTGTCCTGGAGTCAGTATGGCGAATTCGGCGACGGGAAACAGCATCCCGATCGGCGTTGCGTCCTGGCGGCCCTAGGCCGCGGCCGGAAGCTGACCTGGCTCTTCCGGCGCCTGCGCCTGGATGCCGACCACCGCCACCCGCGCCCCCGGCGCCGCATCGGAGATCAACACGCGCCCCCCGAGCTGCCGCGCCAGCGCCTCGACCACGCTGGTGCCCAGGCCCGCCCTGACGCCCGGCATCGCCGCCTTTCGCCCGATACCGTCGTCGGTCACCGACAGGGTCCAGCCTTCGTTTTCGTGACCATAGGCCACCACGATCCGACCGGCCCGGCCCTCCGGAAACGCGTGCTTCAGCGAATTGATCACCAGCTCGGTGACGATCAGCCCCAGGCTCACCGCCCGCTGCGAACTCACCGTCGCCGTCTCGGCGCGGACTTCCAGGGACACCTCCCGCGAGCCGGAGATCATCGAGTCGCCCAGGCTCCCGCACAGCTTGGTCAGGTAGGTCCCGATCTCCACCTCGCCGACGCTGGTCTGGAGGTGCTGCTGCACCGCGGCCACCGACATCACGCGGTCATGGGCGTCCTGCAGGTGCGCCCGGCTCTCATCCGACTTCACCGCGCGGGCCTTCAGCACCAGCACGCTGGCGATGATCTGCAGGCTGTTGGCCACCCGGTGCTGCATTTCCTCAAGCAGGATCTGCCGCTCCCGCAGCATGGCGTCCTTCTCGATCAGCAGCGCCGCTTTCAGGTTCTCCACCCGCCTGGCCTGGGTGACGTCGTTGATCACCATCAGCGCCCGGGCGTTGGGCGCGTCCTCGTGGACCAGGGGCTGTACGCTCACCACCAGCCGGCGCGGCCCACCGTTCTTCTGCGCCAGGTCGGTCTCGTAGTCTCCCAGCTCCGGCCCATCCAGCAGAGCGTTCTCGATCAGCAGCCGCAATTGCGGGATAGCCCATTCCCCGTGGCCCAGTTCCTCCAGGCTCCGCCCTGTCGTTCGGTCCTGGGCGATGTCGAAGGTGGCGCAGAACGACCGGCTGGCGGCCACCACCCTCTGGTCCGCGTTGAACAGGAGCAAGGGGATGTGCGAGCCGGAGATCATCGCGCGCACCAGGCTCGCGGAGACATCAGATCGAGACTCGATACTGGTCATCTGCAGGCTTTCAGGCGGCGGCAGGCTCGCGGAGCGAAAGCCTCGTCGGAACCGCGCCTCGCGGTGCGGTCCCCTGGCCACTAGATTGTAGTATAGCACGTCGTCGCCCGGTCCATAGCGACCATCGGACGACCTCAGGCGTCCTGAAACGCCCCACGGGCGCGCCCATCCGAGCGACTCAGCCCGTCACATTCGCCCCATACGTGAATCAAATATGAACTAAGGTGAAATTGTGTCATGTTCGTTGAACTAGGTTCACTTCGAAACGTGGGACAACTGTGGGGTTCAACATGAAATTCAAGACTCTTGCTCTGGCGGCCTCCATGGCCATTGGGGCCCTCGGCCTGGCCGCGCCGGCCAGCGCCGCCATCAACGCGCCCGTTCCGGTCGCCAACTACATCGTGTTCGGCGGCCTGGACTGGGCCTGGGCCGCGCCCTGCGCGCCCTACGCCCCGTCCTGCGGCAGCGACGCGCTGACCGCGTACCAGGCCAGCCAGGGCTGGCGCTTCCCGTCCCTGAGCGAGTTCAACGCCCGCCCGGCGGTCGCTGACTTCGTGGCCGCGGGCTCGCCTTGCGCGTCGGCTTACTTCGGCTCGGGCTATAGCCACTGCGATTACAGCGACGCCAGCAGCGGTTATATCTTCGCCTACGGCTACGGCGTCCTCGGCGCCAATGGTGCGAACCCCGCCGCGGAAACCTGGTTCGTGCGCGGCGCCGGCGGTAACGGCGGCGTGCCGGAACCGGCCACCTGGGCCATGATGATCGTGGGCTTCGGCCTCGCCGGCGTGAGCCTGCGTCGCCGGGATCGCGTCGCGGCCTGATAGGCCACCGACGTCACGACCGTGTCAGTTGAGCGCCGTCGGCTCCCATCGGGAACCGGCGGCGCTTTTCTGTGCGCGCAGCAGCTCAGAGCCGGGAGACATTTCAGACCCCGTCGCGCCAGGCCAGCATGGGGATCGGTGGCAGGATATACTTAATAGTCTGAACATTTGTTCATCCAGCCGGAAGTAATATTGCCGCACAATGGACTTTCTGAGCCGTCGTTATATTTCAATGCGCGGCGCTGATTATATAAATAGCAGCCCATCAGGGAACCTATTCCTCGTTTGACCATTACCTACTCCAAGGAAAGACGTTCGTTCTTTCCAGGAGATTTTCCCACATGCGAAATCACACCCTGGCCGCCTGCCTGATGGCGGCCACCCTCATCCCCACCTTCGCCTTCGCCCAGCAGACCTGCGAACAGCGCCAGACCAACCAGGTCGCCGGCACGGTCGTGGGCGCAGGCCTCGGCGCGCTGCTCGGCAGCGCCGTGGCGGGTCACAATGACC
>DASUIJ010000218.1:0-22781 GCA_036279815.1 Phenylobacterium sp.
AGGGCCGCCCCGGCGGCGCGCAGAGTGAACAGCGGGTCGAGGTCGGCCGGCTGCAGCAACGGGCAATCGCCGTTGATCACCAGGACGTCGCCCTGGAAGTCGGCCAGGGCGGACTTGGCGGCGAGCACGGCGTGGGCGGTGCCCAGCGGCGGATCCTGGACGGCCACGGCCCCCTCGCCCAGCCGCCTGACCACCAGGTCGCGGACGCCGGGACTATGGTCGCCCACCACCACGACGATCCGCTCGCAGCCCGTGGCCTGGACGGTGTCGATCACCCGGTCCAGCAGCGTGCGGCCGCCCACCTTGTGCAGCAGCTTGGGGATCGGCGACTTCATGCGCGTGCCCTGGCCGGCGGCCATGATCACTGCGGCGCGTGCTGTCATGTGGAAGGTCCTGGAATCGACGGTGTCGTTGCAATCTTGCGGCCTTTAGCGGAAACGGCGAGCGCTTTCGATTGCGGGGACGCAGATGACGGGATTCGAAATGCTGGACGGGTCGACCATCGCCTTCGATCTCGACGGCACACTGGTGGACTCCGCGCCCGACCTGATCGGCACGCTGAACCTGCTGCTGGAGCAGGAGGCGATCGCGCCCTTGCCGCTGGGCGACGCCCGGCCGTTCATCGGCCATGGCGCGCGCCGGCTGATCGAGCGGGGCTTCGCGGCCCAGGGCCACAGCGTGTCGCCGGAGCAGATGGACGCGCTGTTCGTCCGCTTCATCGAGCACTACAGCGTCCACAGCGCCGACCTGACCCGGCCCTTCCCCGGCGTGGTGGAGAGCCTGACCACCCTGAAAGCCGCCGGCGCCCGGCTCTGCGTCTGCACCAACAAGACCACCGGACTTTCGACGCCGATCCTGGAGGCGCTGGGCCTGGCCAGGTTCTTCGACGCGGTGATCGGCGCCGACGCCGCGCCGGCCGCGAAGCCGGACGCGCGGCACCTGATCCACGCCGTGGAGGCGGCCGGCGGACGGATCGACCGGGCGGTGATGGTCGGAGACGCCTCCACCGACGCCGGGGCGGCCCGGGCGGCCAAGGTGCCGCTGGTGCTGGTCAGCTTCGGCTACACCGAAATTCCCGTCGCGGACCTGAACCCCGACATCCTGATCGACCATTTCGATCAGCTGGCGGAAAGCTGCGCCCGCCTCCTTCGGACTTGAGGTCCCGACACCGCGTGGTAGCGTCCTTCCGGCGATCAACGGGAGGTAGCCATGGCCGGACGCTATGAGGGCGATCTCGTCGTCACCCTGCTGGACGACGGGCGGCGGGTGAAGCTGATGAACGACTTCGCCTATATCGACGGCGCGAACCTGCGCTGGGACACGCCGAAGGACGCCATCGTCGACGGCGCCTCGATCCCGAAGGTGCTGTGGGGACTGACCGGCGGACCGTTCGAGGGCAAGTACCGCAACGCCTCGGTGATCCACGACTGGTACTGCGACCAGCGCAGCCGCAAGTGGCAGGCGGTGCATCGGGTGTTCTACGAGGCCATGCTCACTTCCGGCGTGCCCGAGATCCAGGCCCGCTACATGTACGCCGCCGTCCGCTGGGCCGGGCCGAAGTGGTCGGCGACCGTGGTCCACAACGCCGAGGTGGCGACCAAGCCCCACCCCATGGGCTTCGGAGCCGGCGCCGGAACGACCAAAGGCAAAGCGGCCAGGACCGGCAAGGCCAAGCGGCGGATCACCACCACCCACACGCCCCTCAACAAGACCCAGTTCGAGGCCCTGACCAAACGGGTGAAGTCGGAGGACCTCAGCCTCGACGACATCGATCGGATGGTCGACGACAAGACCGCGAAGCTCAAGTCCAAGGTCCTGTCGGTCAAGGACGAGGACTAAGCCCGGACGGAAGCGTTCCGGCCCTTGCCCACAACGAACCGGCGGGCTATAGGCGCATCCCTTCCGGAGGATGCGTAGCTCAGCGGGAGAGCACCTCGTTCACACCGAGGGGGTCACAGGTTCAATCCCTGTCGCATCCACCATTCCTTCCGCCGCCGAACCGGCCTTCTTTTTCCCTCCAGGAATAGTCTCGACAAGTCCGGCCGTTAGCCGTGACCTCGGCCAAGCCGTGACGTCGCGGAGAGCCACGACAGCGGCGTAGCGCGCCCAACTCGGCGCATTTTCTCCAGGGCCAGTTCAGAAATGTAGGTTTCGGGACAGACGCCCACCGAATTCGCTGCTAGCAGCGAATTCAACAGCGATTTCGGATATTTCGGCTCCCCAAGAACTTGAAAATCGACACCTAACTATCTGAGCCGGAAAGATTTCGGCTCCCCGCCCGCAGGCGCAGCCGATCCAGGAACAGCGAATTAGGCGATGGGCTCGACGTCAGATCAGTGACTTAAGGTCGTGATGCTTCCGAGCCCACGCAGGCGACGCCGCTGCTCGTTCCAGTCCAAGGGAAGCGGCTGCGCCGTCAGGGCGCCGAGGGTGACGGCGCGCGGCTGCTGGCCCTCCAAAATCTGGGCGACGAGGTCCAGCGCGAGATAGGCGAGCGGCAGGAGGCGTGCGGTGTAGTGGTTGCAGAGCCCCTCGGCTCGCGCCAGGTCTCGACCTCGCCCTGCTCCAGCCGCGCGGCCCAGGTTCGGGCGAGTACGACAGCGCGGATCAACGCCCGGTCCAATTTTGGGGCCTGCGCGCCTGATCTTGGAGCCACCGCTGTACGCACTTGCCTTCGACCACCAACGTCGGAATCGCGGTCTTCGGCACCGACTCCTCAAAGAGTGCCAGTGCTTCTTCCAAGGCCCCCAGCCGAAACAGCGTCACGGCCAGCACCGTCAGGTTTGGCTTGCGCCACGATCCCGTCGTACCCCTTCCGTACCACTTCGAAGCCTCATCTTCGAGGGATTGAACGCGCTCGAACCACGGGATGCCGTAGACTTGCACAGCTTCGGCAACCTCAGTCGGGCCGTTGGGATCATTCTTCCACCACCGATCGCGGCCATCGATCAGCTCGCCTATTCGCTGGCCGAACATCCGAATGCCCAACCCCACGTCGCACACAATCGACTTCAAGATTCGTTCGGTCTCGAGGTTCTTCGCGAATAGGTTGATCGTGACGTTCCCGTCCACCCAGCTTTTCTGGAGATTCACGCGGTCTTGGATTTCTCCACGCAGCCGAATCCAGTCCTTCCCTTCGCGGGCGAACCCGAGCGGCTGCAGGGCCCGGTCAAGAGCCATCGTGTAGGACGAGCGGGTCATATGAACGGCTTCGGATCGTAGAAGATGGGACGGGTCTTCACGCCTGTGGCCTCGTACTTCTTGACGGCCCGTGCAGCGGCTGCGCGCCCCGACGGTGTGTTCGGCTTGAGTTCCATCTGGAACGGCTCTGGCTCTTTCTTCGGAACTCGAACTCGCGGAGGCGTGCGCACATCAGGCCTCAAAATCCGACCATCCTTCAACTCCACTGTCGGTTCGCTCTGCCAACCAGGCTTTTCAGCGATGCGCCCCCTGAGCGCCGCATGCGCGCGGCGTCCCGCTCGCGTTGCCCAGTTGTCTCCCACGCGGAGATAGGGGTCTGCCCGCTCAAACACGAGCGGCGCTCGCTGAACCGCCGCCGGCGCGAGACGCCCTGCGATGTAGGCTGCGCCTTCCAGCCCCATGACGGCCGCTACGGGCGCCAACACGGGAACCGCCATCCAAGCGTTCTCCCGGCTAACGGCGCGCTCGGTCTTCTTGAACTCTGCCTGTTGCCTGCGGAGCTCGGCGATGTCGGCGTCCGAACCCCGGTACATCCGGTCCGCCAGTGGAGCGACCGCGGCGCGATGTGTAGGCACGGGTTTCGGCGCGACTACCCAGGCGCCGCTTCGGCGGCGTTCCAGTTCCGCCGCTTGCTTTGCATTGTAAGCGTGCTGTTGGGTGACCATCCTCGCGTAAGGTTCCGCGAGCGTATCGGGCACGTTGCGCGGTTGATCGCCCCGAGCGTACGAGCCAGTTCCAGCCAAGATCTCTCTCCAATCGCTGAGTTGGCGCCGCGCGAACGCGCAGCGGCATTGGACGCACAGCGACTTGGCCGCTGCGCGAGGCAGGCTTGAGATTGGCGAGGCTCTTGGTGCGGGCCTTGTCCGCTTAGTTGCGGGTGGCGCGGCGCACCGATCGACGCTTGAAAATCATCTCACAGCTCAGCTATGAAGGCAAGAACCAAACGCGAACATCGCCCGGGCAGCATTCACCTGCGTTTGTAGGGAGAGACCAGTCACCGGCACACTGCCCACGCCACCATTCCTTTCAGCACGTTGGCTGATCGGACCTCCGGAGCTTTCCAGAAAACTGCCCAGCGACGCCTCTGATGAGGCCGCCTTCGTCCGCCCGTTCCTGGTCGCCTCGAGTCACGCTCGCTTCGCCTGGTCGGCGATGACGCCGCCGGGTTCGGGCCGTCTCGCCGCCCAATATTCCATGCCAAGCCGCCCCCGGGGACAAGTACTCGGAGCGGGCGGCTGGAATTGACGGAAATCAATGTTGGGAAGCCATACAATAGAGAAGCTTCACTCTGGTTCAGCTTATCCCCCGATTTCGCACGAGCAGGCCGGTTCTACGAGTCCGGCTCTGGACAAGGACAAAATCTGATGAAGCGCACCCTGAGCGTCGTGCTCGCCCTCACCTTGTTGAACGGCTCCGCCGCGCTGGCCCAGCCCAACTACCCGAACCGGTCCGACCAGGGCGACTACAGCTCCCGATACGGCGGCCCCCGTTACTCGCGCGGCGACCGCCTGCCCGACCAGTACCGCCAGAACCTGTATGTGGTGAACGACTGGCGGCAGCGCGGGCTGCGCAGGCCCGCGAAGGGGTATCAATGGGTGCGCAACGATCGCGGCGACCTGTTCCTGGCCTCGAAGACAACCGGGATGGTGGCCCAGAGCGCCTACCGGGACGAGCGCGAGCAGCAGTGGCGCCAGACCTATTCCCAGACCTACTCCTACAATGACGACGTCTATTACAAGGAATGTCGCAATTCCAAGGACCCGGCCGGCGTCATCATCGGCGCCCTGATCGGCGGCCTGATCGGCAACGCCGCCGGCCAGGGCGGCGGGCGCACCGGCGCGACCGTGGCGGGGGTCATCCTCGGCGGGGCCGTCGGCGCCGCGCTCACCAAGAACCTCGACTGCGACGACCGCAGCTATGCGTACAAGGCCTATTACGACGGGTTCAACTCCGACCGCGTCGGCAGCCGCTATCAATGGCGCAACCCCGACAACAACCACCGGGGCGAGGTGCGGATCCGGAACTATTACAACGATCCGCGCGGCTTCCGCTGCTCCAACTTCACCCAGGTCACAACGATCCAGGGCCGCTCCCAGACCATCCAGGGTCGGGCCTGCCGCCAGCCGGACGGGACCTGGGCTGTCGTGAACTAGTCCGAGGCTCCCCGGCTCCCAAAGGGCGGCCGGGGAGCCTCGCTAGATCGCCACGTCGGGGACGACGGGCTTTTCCTTGAGAAGCACGAGCACTCCGACCAGCGCAAACACGGCGAAACCCCCGCCGGTCAGGAACGTCAGGGGCGCGCCCCGGGCCGACCACAGCGCGCCGGCCAGCAGGCTGGCGGCGAGCATCGTCACGCCGGTGGCCAGGTTGAACAGTCCGAAGGCGGTTCCCCTCAGTCGGGCGGGCGCGGTGTCGGCGACCAGGGCTGCGAGCAGGCCCTGGGTCAGGCCCATGTGGAGGCCCCACAGGGCGACGCCGATCACCACGCCTGCGATATCGCCCATCAGCGCCAGCACCAGGTCGGCGGCGATCAGAACCACGATCCCGCCGGCCAGCAGGCCCTTGCGGCCCAGCCTGTCGGAGAGGCTGCCCACCGGCGCCGAGACGAGCGCGTAGACCACGTTCATGGCGATCAGCACGAACGGGATCAGGGTCAGCGGGATGCCCGCGTCGCTTCCCCGGAGCACGAGGAAGGCTTCGCTGAAGCGCGCCATGGTGAACAGCACGCCCACCGCGACCGCGAGCCAGAACGGCGCGCCGATGGATCGGACCTCCGACCAGGTGATCGGGGCCTTGGCCTCGTGGTGGGCCTTGCTGGCGGCCGGCTCCTCGACCCCGAGCACCAGCAGGACGACGGCGATCGCCGCGGGTATGACCGCGTATCCGAACACGGCGCGCATATCGTCGTTCAGCAGGGCCATCAGCCCCACGGCGACCAGTGGGCCGACGAAGGCGCCCACGGTGTCGAGGGACTGGCGCAGGCCGAAAGCGGCTCCGCGAAGCTCCGGCGGCGTGACGTCCGCGACCAGGGCGTCGCGCGGCGCGCCCCGCAGCCCCTTGCCGACGCGATCGGCGAACCGCGCTCCAAGCACCTCGAACGGCGTGACGGCGAGGGGGAAGACGGGCTTGGTGATGGCGCCCAGGCCATAGCCCAGCACGGCCAGCATCTTGCGCCGGCCGAGTCGGTCGCTGAGCCAGCCGGAAAACACCTTGGTGATCGAGGCGGTGGCCTCTGCGATCCCTTCGATGAGGCCCACCAGGGCCGGAGACGCGCCGAGCCCGACCACGAGGAACACCGGCAGCAGGCTGTGAATCATCTCCGACGAGATGTCCATGAACATGGAGACGAAGCCCAGGGCCCAGACGGTGCGCGGCACGCTTCGAATTCTCATGGGCATCCGTGATTTCCCGGAGTGGTCAAGTGGACCGGTCTGCTCTCCTCTGCGTTACATGGTCCGAGCGCACCCCGGGATACCGGAGACGCCGGCGCAACAACGAAGGGAACACCGATGAAGGGCTTTGTCGAAGACATCGAGGAACTGACCGAGGACAACAAGGACTTCCGGCGAGTCCTCTACACCGGCAAGCATCTTCAACTGGTGCTGATGGCCCTCAAGCCCGGCGAAGAGATCGGCGAGGAAGTCCATGAGGACCACGACCAGTTCTTCCGGATCGAGAAGGGGAAGGGCGAAGTCTGGATCGACGGCCAGCGGACCCGGATCAAGAGCGACGACGCGATCATCGTGCCCGCCGGCGCCAAGCACAACGTGGTCAACACCGGCTCCAAGTCGCTGAAGCTCTATACCCTGTACGGCCCGCCGGATCATAAGGACGGGATCGTGCGCGCCACCAAGGCTGAGGCCGAGGCCACCGAAGAGCACTTCGACGGAACGACGACCGAATAGCCGTTCCGGGTGATGGCGGGGTCAAGACCGGCCCCTCCGGATCGCAGGCGGTCGGCGGCAGGAGAAAATGGCCATGCTCGAATACTCCGTCGTCGCCCGGCGCGTGGACGCCCACGGCAGCGAAGCCCGGACCAAGGATGCGGCGATCACGCTCGACACCGACGTCAAGGGCCGGCCGGACGCGTTCAACCCGGCCGAACTGTTCCTGGCCGCCATCGCCGCATGCATGATCAAGGGCATCGAGCGGGTTACGCCGATCCTCAAGTTCGAACTGCGCGGCGTCGAGGTGAAGCTTCACGGGGTTCGGCAGGACAGCCCTCCGAAACTGGTGTCGGTCGACTACGAGCTGATCGTGGACACCGACGAGAGCGATCATCGACTCGAACTGCTGCACACCAACGTCCGCAAGTTCGGGACCGTCTACAACACGGTGGCTGCGGCCACCGCCCTGAACGGACGCATCTCCCGCCGCGGGCCGGCCTGAGCCCCCGCCCGGCGCCGGTCCGCCAACCTCGACCTTGCGCGAAATCAAGGCGGCGCATCGGCGCGTGGGTATTCGTCCGCTGAAACGGAGTCGGATCATGTCCTTCGGCAACACCAAGACGAGCTACGGTTGGGCCGCCATCGCCCTGCACTGGATCAGCGCCGTCGGCGTCGTCGCTCTCTATTTTCTCGGCGAGAACATGGAGGAGGCGTCGGGGCGGGCCGCAAAGCTGGCCGCACAGGACCTGCACGTCTCCGTCGGCGTGCTGCTGTTCACCTTCCTGGCCGCCCGACTGTTGTGGAGCGCCTCGCAGCCGGAGCCGACCTCCCTGGAGACGAACCGCTGGTTTCGGATCGCCGCAAGGGCGGTGCAGGGCCTGTTCCTGCTGATGATCCTCGTGCTGCTGATCACCGGACCGCTGGCGATCTGGTCGGGGGCGCGCCCCATCCGGGTGTTCGACTGGTTCGCCATCCCCAGCCCGTTCGCCACCCGCGTCGAATGGCTTCACGAGGCGTCCGAGGAGGTGCACGGGGCGGTGACCAAGCTGTTCTGGCCGCTGATCGTGCTCCACGTGGGCGGCGCGCTGAAGCACTTGGTCTTCAATCGCGACCGGACCGTTCAGCGGATACTCTGGGTCCGGCGCCCCTGACGGGTCGAGCGCGGCGGACGCGGGGCGAGACTGCTTTACCGCAAGCGTCCCAGCCCGTAGTCACCTTCCCGTGCCGGGAAACCGGTCCCCCTTGCCCCACTGCGGAGAGGCCCTGCATGGCGTCCGGTCTCGCGGCCCTCCTCGACGACATCGCCGGCATCGCCAAGATCGCCGCCGCGTCGCTGGATGACGTGACAGGCGCGGCCGGCAAGGCGGGCGCCAAGGCCGTCGGCGTCGTCGTCGACGACACCGCAGTGACGCCGGGATACGCGGTGGGGTTCACGCCCGACCGCGAACTGCCGATCGTCTGGAAGATCGCCGTCGGATCGCTGCGCAACAAGCTGCTCTTCCTGCTGCCCGGCGCCATGCTGCTGAGCGCCTTCGCGCCCTGGGCGGTGACGCCGCTGCTGATGATGGGCGGCGCCTATCTGTGCTTCGAGGCGACCGAGAAGATCATCGAGGCCTTCGTCGAACATGACCTCGGCGATGAGATCGAGGAGCTGGCCCTGAGTTCGGCGGAGCTGGAGGCGGAGAAGATCGCCGGCGCCATCCGCACCGACCTGATCCTGTCGGCGGAGATCATGGCCATCGCCCTCGCCAGCGTGGCGGAGCGGCCCCTGGCGATCCAGGCGGGCGCCCTGGCGGTGGTGGGCGTGCTGCTGACCATCGCGGTCTACGGCGCCGTCGGCTTCATCGTGAAGATGGACGACATCGGGCTTCATCTGGCCGGCCGCCGCACGTCGCCCGTGCGCCGCCTGGGCCGCATGCTGGTGCGGGCCATGCCGCCCCTGCTGGAGGGCCTGACCATCGTGGGCACGGCCGCCATGCTCTGGGTGGGCGGCGGCATCATCGTGCACGGGCTGGAGCATTTCCATCTGGAGACCGTGCCCGATCTGGTCGGACAGGCCTCCCGATGGGCCGGGACCGCGCCTGGGATCGGCGCGGTGACCGAGTGGCTGGCTTTCGCCGCCGGATCGGCCCTGGTGGGCCTGGCCGTCGGCGCCGTCCTGGTCGGCGGGATGCGGCTGGCGCCCGGGCGCAAGGCCCACTAGGCGGGGCGGCTAGTTGGCGAGCAGCAGGGCGACCTTCGGGTCATGCAGCATGTGCTCCGTCGCGCCGCCGAGAATGAATTCCCGAACCCGCGAGCGGCCGTAGGCGCCCATCACCAGCAGGTCGGCCCCGCATTTGGCGACGTGGTCCTCCAGGACCTGGCCGATGCGCCGGCCGGCGGCGTCCACCTCGTCGACCGCCGCCTTCACGCCGTGGGCCTCGAGGTGCCGGGCCGCGTCGGCGCCCTGCCCCGCGTGGGCCTCCGCCTTCTCGTTGATCACCGTCAGGACCCGGACCTCGCGCGCCGCCTGGAGGATCGGAAGCGCCCCCGCCATGGCGCGCGCGGCGGAACGGCTGCCGTCCCACGCCAGCACGACGACACCCAGCCCGCCGCCAGGCAGGGCCGCTACGTCGGGCCTGAACAGCAGGGTCGGCCGACCGGACCCGAAGACGACGTCCTCGGCGATCGAGCGCTGCCCGTCGAGACGATCGACCATGGGGACGATGCAGAGGTCGCGGGTGCGGGCCCGCCTGGCCACATAGTCGCCCACGTCGTAGAGGTCCGCCTTCCCCACCAGGGCCTCGCCCATGACCCCGGCCTCCCGGGCCTTGGCGGAGAACACCTCCAGGGCGGAGCGGCAGGCCTCAAGGCTCTTCTGCTCCTCGTCCTTCGCCATCCGGCTCAAGTGGATCAGGTAGTCCGCCAGCCGGTTCGCGGGCGCCTGGATGTCGACCTGCACGGCCAGGCCGGTCACCGTCCCGCCGACCGCCGCGACGAAGCCTACCGCCTGGGCGATGGCCTCCGGCGAGGTCGGATCCGGGTAGCTGTCGATCTGGAGCAGGATGTCAGGCAGGGGCATGTCGCTGTCCTTTGGCGAAGGGCGTGTGATCGCAACATTGGCCGTGGGCCACGTTGATCCAGGTCAGGCCGGCAGCATAATTCGTTGTCCCTCGGCGCCTAGCCGGCCCGTTCCCGCAGGCGCACGCCGTCCGCCACCTTGTCCGAGGGGAACACCACGACCTTGTCGCCGGCCGAGAGGCCCTTGCGGACCTCCGCCTCCCGGTCCGTGATCGCGCCGACCTCGATGGGCGTCAGGCGGGCGCGGCCCTCCGCGACGCGGAACACCGCCCAGCGTCCGTGCAGCCGGACCAGCGCGCCCAGCGGAGTCTTGACCGCCCTCGGCTCCTGGCGAAGGAAAACCCGCCCCCAGAGCCGGTAGCCGGGTCCCAGCGACGACCAGGTTTCGGGGTCGCCCTTGAACTGCAGCATCACCAGGACGCGCTGCTCCTCGACGCCCAGGGCCGAGACCTTGGTGAAGCCCAGCGGCTCCACCCGACGAACCACCGCGGAGATCGGACCGCCGCCGCCCCAGTCGTACACCTCCGCCGCCATGCCCTCGCGAATCCGCACGGCGTCCTGGGACAGGAACTCGATCGCCGCCTCGAGGCCGCTCTGATCGCTCACCTCCACCAGCGGCGCGCCCACGGCCACGTTGCGCTCGCTCTCCTGCAGGACCCTGGTGACGTATCCGGATGCGGGCGGAGTCACGGGGACCTCGCCGCCGGTCGCCGCCTCGGGCCCGATCAGGGCGGCGCGCGCCGCCGCCAGTTCCGACCGCCGCATGGCGACCTGCGCCGTCGCGGCCCGGACGGCGGCCCGGGCCGCCCGGGCGTCGGCCACCGCCGAGTCCAGGGCCTGGCCGGACGCGAAGCCCCGGTCGAACAGCGCGCGGGTGCGGGCCAGACTGGCGTCGGACTTGCGCGCCTCCGCGGCGAGCTGGTCGACCTGAGCCTGGCCGGTGGCGATGGCGGCCGAGGCTGTCGCCACAGCGGCCTGCGCCTGGGCCCGGGACCTGGGGTCCAGCAACTCGGCGCTGGCCGGCCTGATGCGGGCGATGACGGTCTGACCGGCGACGACGCGATCGCCGACATGGAGGTCCAGGCGGCCCAGCCTCCCGGATACGGGTGCGGAAACCACGTAGGCCTCGCGGACTCGCGCGGAGCCCTGGTCGGCGACGCTGTCGGCGATCGGGCCGGAACGGACGATGTCCACGTCCACCGGTACGGGGCGCGGCGCCAGGAGCAGGACGATCACGCCGGCGACGACCGCGACGATCACCGCCCCGAGCACCCACTTCAGCCCTCTGACCTTGGCCATCCCCTACTCCCTGGTCTTCAGAACAGCCACCAGATCGAACCCCCAGATCCGGCGCACCACGAGCACGCCGGCGAGAGCGACGGCGATCAGATAGGCGCCGATCGCCACGCCGTAGCTGCCGGGTTCGATGACCGCCGGCATCCGGACGTCGTCGCGCGAATAGGCGGCCACCAGCCCGTGCGCGAGGCCGTATCCGCCCAGAACGCCGACCGGAATGGCCGCCAGCGCGAGGATGGCGAGCTCCCCCGCCAGAATGTAGGCGCAGGCGGCTCGGCCAAACCCCAGGACCCGCAGCGTCGCCAGGTCCCTCCCCCGCTCCAGGAGTGAGATCCGGCACATGTTGTAGGCCACGCCGAACGCGATCGCGCCCGCGAAGCCGAGATAGAAGGTGAGGGTCACCAGAAACGACTCCGCCATGACCTGCCGCCAGCTGGCGACCGTGTCGTCGCGCGACGAGGCGCCGATGATCTGGGGCGTGGCCTCGATGCCCCGATAGAAGGCGGTCCGCTCGTCGGGCGCGACCAGCAGTTCGGCGCCGCTGACGACGTCCCCCTCGCCCATCAGCCGATTGAGCTCCCTGCGATCCATGTATGCGGCGAACCCTGCGTAGTCGCGCGCCAGGCCGGTGACCGGCAGCAGGGCGCGCGGCGCCCGGCCGTCGATGACCTCCGTCCAGACCCCCTCGCCCGGCTTCAGTCCCAGGCGGGCCGCCAGCGCTTCGCTCAGCACCAGCCCGCGCCCCACGAGCGGCACGGGCCGATCCAGGCCGTCGAGGGGCCTGTGCAGGGTCGAGGCCGGGTCGAGCCCGATGATCCGTGTGGTTTCCTGGCGCGCGCCCGATTTCAGGCGCGCGGCCACCACGCGGATCGGCTCGGCGGCGAAGACCCCCGGCTCGCGCCCGACCCCGGCGACGGCGTCGACCGCGCGGGGCTCCACGAAGCTCACCGCGTCGCTCCAGCGCTGGATGCGGAAGTAGCTGCGCTCGATGACCAGATCGAGACTGTCGAACAGGAACTGGGTCCCGACCAGCAGGGCGAGGCTCGACGCCAGTCCGACGCCCGTCAGCAGGCCGCGCGCCGGGAACCGCTCCAGGTTGCGGAATATCATCCGCGTCGACTGGTCGACGGAGGAGCCGCGAAGCACCAGGTCCAGCCAGCCCCGGTGGAAGGCCTGGGGCCTGGGAGGCTGCATCGCGACCGCCGGAGAGAGGGCGACGGCGCGCCTGACCGCGGCCAGGGAACCCGCCAGCGCCGCCGCCACCGAGACCACCGTCGCGCCGGCGAAGGCCGCCCAGCTGAACTCGACGCGCAGGTCCGGAAACCGGAAATATTCGCGGTAGAGGTCGACGATGGCCGCGCCAAGCCCAGCCCCGACCAGGCCGCCGCCCAGGGCGCCGACGGCGCCGATGGCGGCCGCCAGGCGCAGGTAGTTCGAAGCCGCCTCGCGGTCGCGATAGCCGAAGGCCTTCAGCAGCCCGATCTGTTCGCGCTCCGCGTCCACCAGGCGGGTGACGACCAGATGCACCAGAGCTGCCGCGACAATCAGGAAGATCGGCGGCAGGATCGCCGCCGAGGTGGAGAGCTCCTTCAACTCGGCCGTCAGGAAGGCGTGGGAGGGCTGGTCCTTGCGGGCGTAGGCCAACCGTCCGCCATAGGGCGCCAGCAGGCGATCGACATCGCGCATGACCGACGCCGCGGAGGCGCCCGGGGCCAGGGCCAGGGCCACCGAATTGAAAGCGCCGCTCATCCCGCCGGCGCGTTCGACCGCCGGCCGCGGCGCCCACAGGACGGCCTGATGGGCGTCGTCCGGCATGAACGACTCCGGCGCCGGCACATAGACGTATTCCGGCGACATCGCCGCGCCGACGATGGTGAAGCTGACGGATCGCCCGCCGATGGTGGCGCTCAGCCGGTCGCCCAACCGGACATGGGCGGCGTTCAGGAAGGCGTCCAGCGCCACCGCCTCGTCCGTCCGGCCGGGATCGGGCATGCGCCCCCGAACCATGCGGATGCAGTTGAGGCATCGGTCCGGGTCGTCCGGCAGCGAGATGACCCTCGCGATCGCCGGGCGCGACAGGCCCGGAACGTCCATCAGTCCGCTCTGCAGGATCGTCGCGTCGACGGCGGTCACGCCCTCGATCTTCGCCAGGTCCCGGACCCGCGAGATCGGCGCCCGCTTGGCCTGGGCGAAGACGTCGGCGAAGCGGGTGTCCCGGTAGAAGGCCTCCTGGGCCTGGGTCAGGGCGCGCATGGCCGAGAACGACATCACGGCGACCGACACGCCGCAGGCGATCAGGAGGGCGATCGCCAGGACCTGCCAGCGCATGCGCCACAGGTCCCGGGCCAGCTTCCGATCCAGCGGCGAGGGCCTCACCAGCTCATCTCCCGCGGCGCGATCTTGTGCGGGTTGGTCGTGATGTCGGTGATCCGGCCGTCTCGGAACCGGATCACCCGGTCCGCCATCGCGGCGATGCCGGTGTTGTGGGAGACGATCACCGTGGTCGCGTTCACGTCCTTGGCGACCTCGGCGATGGCCTCGAGGACCTGCACGCCGCTCTCGCTGTCCAGCGACCCGGTCGGCTCGTCGCACAGCAGCAGTTCCGGACGCTTGGCGATGGCCCGGGCCACCGCCACCCTTTGCTGCTGCCCGCCGGAGAGCTGGGCGGGAAAGTGGTCCATCCGGTCGGACAGGCCGACCATCGCCAGGGCCTCTTCCGGGGACATCGGATTCTCGGCGATTTCGGTGATCAGGGCGACGTTTTCGCGCGCGGTCAGGCTGGGCACGAGGTTGAAGAACTGGAAGATGAATCCCACCGACCTGCGCCGGTACTGGGTGAGCCTGGCCGGCGTCGCGCCGTTGAGTTCGAAGTCGTGGAACCGGGCGGACCCGGAGCTGGCGGTGTCGAGGCCGCCCAGGATGTTCAGCAGCGTGGATTTGCCCGATCCCGACGGTCCCAGCAGCACCAGGGTCTCGCCGCGCTCGATCTCCAGGTCGACACCCCGCAGCGCCTGCACCGCCCCGGCCTCGGTCGCATAGGTCTTGCACAGGCCGCGAACGACGAACGCCGGTTCCGGATTCCGTCGACGCTCCGCTTCAGACACCGCCTGCCTCCTGCGGCGCCACGACCGCCGGTCGTGATCACCTCTAGCGCGAGCGACCCTATCCGACCTTGAGCGAACTCAAAGCCCGGACTGCCGCGCTGGTCGCCGTCCCACACCGTTCGGTTGATCCCGGTCAAGGAGCCAGGGCCGCCGGAGAGCCATCGTGTTCCCAGCGCCGCCCCAGGTGCGCCGCCGTTCGGGCGGCGAGGATGGCGGCCCGGAGGAACCCAGGATGCGAAAGTCCCTGACCGTCGTCGTAGCGTCCGTAGTCAGCCTGATCGCCGCCGATGTCGCCGTGGCGCAGCCGCGCCCGTATAACGACGCCTGGCGCCAGCAGAACCAGTTTCCGCCCCGTCCGCACGATGGCGTTCCGCCAGGCCATGACCGTCACGGCGGTCCTCCCGGCCAGCAGATGCAGAACTATTACTACAATGGCCGGTGGGTGGGCGCCGACGAGTGGAACCGGCGCAGCTACGAGCGCGATCGGTGGGCCCATAACTACCAACGCCGGCGGCATCGCAACGACGACAACTCCTCGGCCCTGATCGCCGGCATCATCGGCTTCGCGCTCGGCGCCGCCATCGTCGGCTCCCAGCAGCAGGCCGAACATGCCCGCTCGGCCGACCAGAGCTGGGACGACTACTGCGCCAGAAAGTATCGCAGCTACGACCGCCGCAGCCGGACCTACATGGGTCTCGACGGCCTGCGGCACTACTGCCAATAGGCTTAAGGGCCGGGCGCCGAGGCTGACTTGAAACCGTCATATATTTCCCATATCGTGGAAATATGGAAACCAAGTCCGCGATCACCAGCCTTTCGGCCCTGGCTCACGAAGGTCGACTGTCGGCCTATCGCCTGCTGGTGCAGGCCGGGCCGGACGGCCTCGCCGCGGGAGACCTCGCGCGCCGTCTGGACATCCTGCCCAACACCCTGTCGGCCAGCCTCAATATCCTGAGCCATGCGGGCCTGGTGGAGTCCCGGAGGGACGGGCGCTCGATCATCTACACCGCTCAGTACGACCAGATGAGCGAGCTGCTGGCCTTCCTGATGGAGGACTGCTGCTCCGGCTCGCCGGAAATCTGCGGCCCGCTGGTGAAGGTCGCCAGCCGGACCTGCGCCGCCGCCGCCCCATCCTGCTAGGAGCCACGGACATGGCCGAACAGCCCGTCGACAGGGTCTACAACGTCCTGTTCCTGTGCACCGGCAATTCGGCGCGCTCGATCATCGCCGAAGCCATCATCACCAAGGAAGGCGGCGGCCGGTTCAAGGGCTACTCCGCCGGCTCGACGCCGAAGGGCGAGGTCAACCCGCACGCGCTGGACCTCGTGCGGGCGCTGGGCTTTTCCGAAACCGACTTCAGGTCCAAGTCCTGGGACGAGTTCGCCAGGCCCGGCGCGCCGCCCCTCGATTTCGTCATCACGGTCTGTGACAACGCCGCGGGCGAGGTCTGCCCGATCTGGCCCGGCCAGCCGATGACCGCCCACTGGGGGGTTCCCGACCCGGCCGCGACCCAAGGCACGCGAGCCGAGATCGCCGGGGCCTTCGCGGAAGCCGCCCGGCAGCTGGGCGCGCGCATCCGCCTGTTCCTCAGCCTGCCGATGGCCTCCATCGACCGGATGTCGCTGCAGAACCGGATGCGCGAGATCGGGGAGCTTCGCGACACGCCCGCGCCGGCCGGCGAATGACCGTCGAAGCGAAAGGTCCTTCCGCGACGGTCGCCCAGCCCGCCGCCATGTCCCTCTTCGAGCGTTTCCTCACCCTGTGGGTCGGGCTCTGCATCGTCGTCGGGATCGCGCTTGGGCATCAGTTCCCGTCGGTGTTCCGCCTCATCGGCTCGGCCGAGATCGCCAAGGTGAACCTGCCGGTCGCCGGACTGATCTGGCTGATGATCATTCCGATGCTGATGAAGGTCGACTTCGGCGCGATGCGCCAGGTCGGCCGGCACTGGCGCGGGATCGGCGTGACCCTGTTCGTCAACTGGGCGGTGAAACCGTTCTCGATGGCGGCGCTGGCGGCGCTGTTCATCGGCGGACTGTTCCGCCCGTATCTGCCGGCCGGCGAAATCAACAGCTATATCGCCGGACTGATCATCCTGGCGGCCGCGCCCTGCACGGCCATGGTCTTCGTCTGGAGCAACCTGACCCGGGGCGAGCCGAATTTCACCTTGAGCCAGGTCGCGGTCAACGACGCCATCATGGTGGTGGCCTTCGCCCCCATCGTCGGCCTGCTGCTCGGCCTCTCGGCCATCACCGTGCCCTGGGAGACCCTGCTTCTGTCGGTGGGCCTCTATATCGTCGTGCCGGTCATCCTGGCCCAGGTCTTCCGCAGCCTTCTGCTGCGTCGCGGCGGCGAAGCGGCGCTCAAGGACGTGCTCGGGAAAATCGGCCCGGTGTCGCTCACCGCCCTGCTGGCCACCCTGGTCCTGCTGTTCGGTTTCCAGGGTGAGCAGATCATCGCCCAGCCGGCGATCATCGCCATGCTGGCCGTGCCGATCCTGATCCAGGTCTATTTCAACTCCGGCCTCGCCTACCTGCTGAACAGGATGAGCGGAGAGGCCCATTGCGTGGCGGGCCCCTCCGCCCTGATCGGCGCCAGCAATTTCTTCGAACTCGCCGTCGCGGCGGCCAGCAGCCTGTTCGGCTTCACATCGGGCGCGGCCCTGGCCACCGTGGTCGGCGTGCTGATCGAAGTGCCGGTCATGCTCTCGGTCGTGGCCATCGTGAACCGGTCCCGCGCCTGGTACGAGCGTGGCGGAGCGGTGCGGCGTTCGGCCAGTCGTCTCTGAGTTTCCTGAGAGATCTGAAGGCGCGGTCAAGAGTTCCCGAGGGTCGACCCTGCCACCCCTGAGCGGCATTCGCGCCGCTGCCCCACCCCATCTTCAAAGCATCGTGACTATCGAATACACGTGGGAGACGAAATACCGACTCGCCATCCGGTGCGTTCGGGTGCTTCCTGATCATGGAAGTTAACTGCACTCAGGCAGGAGGGCTCGCATGGCGCCCGACGAATTGAGGAAACTCAACATCGAACGCTTCCGAGGATTGCTGGTCTCGGAGACCGATCCTCAACGGCGAAGCACGATCGAAGCGCTGCTGGCCGAAGAGCAGCAAAAGACCGACAGCGCATATCCTATCGACACCCCGAGGGGGCACGACAGACCCAGCCTCTAGTCCGCCGCCGCCAAGGGCAGCCGGAGCGCGCGGGCGCTGTCTCATCCCCCGCCGAACGGCAGCCGGAAGACGAAGGTCAGGCCCTCGTCGCTCCAGAGGAATTCGGCCTCGCCGCCAAGCTGGGCCGCCAGGTCGTGGATCAGGCGCGAGCCGAACCCCCTGCGCGTGGGCGGGGCGGCCGGCGGGCCGCCGGTCTCGCGCCAGGTCAGGACCAGCGCGGCGGGCTCGATCTTCCATTCGACGGCGACCTCGCCGGTGTCGCGGCTGAAGGCGCCGTACTTGCGCGCGTTGGTGGCCAGTTCGTGCAGGATCATGCTGGCCGGCTGCACGCGCTCGGGCGGCAGGTCCATGGCCGGGCCCTTGACGCTGTAGGCGCGCGCCTCGCCCAGGGCGGCCATCTCCTCCTCGATCACCGTGCGCAGCGAGGCGCCTTCCCACCGGCGCTCGGCCAGGGATTTCTGGGCCCGGGCCAGGGCGCTGATCCGGTCCAGCACCTGTCCCTTGTAGGCGTCCAGGGTGGGAGCCGAGGTCAGGCGGATGATCGACTGGACCACGCTCAGGACGTTTCGCGCCCGATGGTCGACCTCCCGCATCAACAGTTCGCGGGCGGCCTCGGCGTCTTTCCGATCGGTGATGTCACGCAGGAAGATCGACAGTCCGCCATCGGCCGTGGGACAGACCACGGCGTCGACCCAGCGGTCGGCCAGCTCGGAGCGCATCTCAAGCTTGACCACTTCACGATCGGCGGCGGCCTTCCGCAGCGCGGCTTCCGCCGGTGCGCCGAGAAACTGCGGATACTCTTCCCAGAGGTTTTTGCCGACCAGGTCCTCGCGAGACCGGGCCCACCATGCCTCGGCCTGGCGGTTGACATAGGTGAAGCGCCATTGACCGTCCACGGCGTAGAAGGCGTCGCTGATGCTCTCGAGAATTTCGGAGCCTCGGGCGTGGGCGAGGCGGGCGGCTTCGGCGGCCGCGTGGCGGTCGGTGATGTCGTCCAGCACCACGGCCACGCCCCCGTCGGACATCGGCGCGATGCGCAGCTCCACCATCCGGTCGGGATGGACGCGCGACGGGACCTCGTAGCTGGAGGTGAGCTTCTGCTCCATGGCCATGCGGCAATGGCGTTCGAAGGCCGTGCCGAGGCCCTGCGGGAAGACGTCCCAGAGCACCTTGCCCAGCACCATGTCGCGGTGGACGCCGAAATAGGTCTCCGCCGCGCTGTTGAAGATCACGACGCGCCATTCGCGGTCGAGCGCGTAGAAGCCGTCGCTGATGCTTTCCAGCACGGCGCTGAGGCGGGCGCTGTCGCCCTCGTCGGTTTGCGGCGGCGTTTCGGCCATGCCCCACCCTCTTGCGGCTAACAACCTAGAGCGGGTCCCCGCCGAGGGAAACGCGTTTGACGAGATTCCCTCACCGAGTCTCGCTCATGAGGCGAGGTCCACCCCGTCCCGCCGCAGGGTCCGGACCGCCAGACGCCCCGCCGGCGGGGCCTTGAGGATGTCCGCCGCGGGCCGGGAGAGGGTCAGCCAGTCGAGACCGGCGGCGGGCGCCAGGGTGATGATGCTGCGGTCGTGATAGGGCGCGACATCCGCGCCGGGCTCCGCGGTCAGGAGGGTGAAGGCGCCGTCGCGGGCGATTCCGGCGATCCAGAACCAGGGCTCGCCCTTGAGCGTGAAAATGTGCCGGTCCTTCAGCTTCACCTTGGGCGCGGCGGGCGCGGTGTATTCGTAGAAGCCCGTGGCCGGGACCAGCACCCGGTCGGAATGGGAAAAGTCGCGCCCCTCGGACTGGAAGTTGAACACCGGCCGGCCGTTGGGCGCGCGCCAGGCCCAGGTGGTCATGGCGCCGGTCAGGCGGTCGCCGGCCAGCCGGACGACGGGGGCCGCGTCGCTGATGCGGATGCTGGACTTGGCCTCGGTGTCGTTGGGCAGGCGACCGTCGCTCCATTCGAACGGGGGCAGCACCTCGACCTCGCCGAAGGCCCGGGCCATCTCCTCGAGGGTCTGTTCGCGGGCGTATTCGTTGCACATGGTCCGGAGGCTACCTGACAAGGCCGTCGGCGTTTAGCCGCCGCGGCGGGATGAAACCGCCGGCGGGTTCCGGCCACATGACGTCGCAGGCCCATCGGGACTTGCCGCATCTTGCGCAGGGCTTCTTCAGCTTGGTCATCAGTTCGACGTGCAGGGTCTCCTCGCCGCCGGTGGCGGAGGCCTTTAGGTGGGCGGCGACCTGTCCGGGCGGATAGGCCTTCTCCCACCGGCACTCCGTGCAGCGCAGCCTGATGCTGACATTGGGATAGCGGGCCAGCAACGACAGGGGCAGGCCCGATCCCTTCACGCCGTCGAAACAGTGCATGGCGCAGCCGCCCGGCCGCCGGCACTGCAGCAGGGCCTTGAGCTCGCTCACCGGAAACGGCGCGTAGCCCTTGCGGATCAGGCGGTCGAAATCGATGGAAAACCTTCGGCGGCAGTCGCGCTGGTCGCAGGCGCCGCGCATCTCCTGGCCCCGGGCGAAGTAGCCGCCCACGGTGGCGTCGGCCACGAGCTGGCCATTGAAGACCCGCCAGCCGGCCGGCGGGGGTTTGTACGCGGACGAGGACATGTCTCGAACAAAACCAGAACATTGACGCCGGCGCGACCATCGCAAGGTTGTGCGGCCGCGCCGACGCCACTCCACGGCGCGGCGCCTCTTGCGGCGAAGGGGCGAATTCCCCGATGGTGGGAACGTGTCCCGAACCTCACTGATCATCGACTGTGACCCGGGCGTCGACGACGCCATCGCCCTGTTCCTGGCCTTCGCGGCTCCGGAGCGGCTGGACATCCTGGGGATCACCACCGTGGCCGGCAATGTCAGCGCCCGGCTCACCGCCCGAAACGCCCGGATCCTGCGGCAGATCGCCCGACGCGAGGACGTGCCGGTCATTCCCGGCTGCGAGCGGCCGATGGTGCGCCAGGCGGTGGAGGCCGGACACTTCCACGGCGAAAGCGGGTTGGGAAACCTGGCGATCTTCGAGCCGGCCGCCGGCGTGGCCGAGGGCCATGCGGTGGACTTCATCGTCGAGACCGTAATGAGCCGGCCGCAGGGCGGGGTCAGCCTGGCGGTGACCGGACCCATGACCAACCTGGCCATGGCCATGGTCAGGGAACCTCGGATCATCTCCCGGCTGGGACAGGTGGTCGCCATGGGCGGCGCCCGGCGCGAGGGCGGCAACATCACCGCCTCGGCTGAATTCAACATCTATGCGGACCCGCACGCGGCCCAGGTGGTGGCGTCGTCGGGGTGCGAACTGGTGATGATGGGCCTGGACGTCACCCATCAGGTGCGGGCCACGCCGGAGCGGATCGGCAGGCTTCGGGCGCTGGACACCGCGTCGGCCCGGGCGGCGGCGGAGCTGCTGGACTTCGCCTGCGAGGTCGAGGCCCGGCTCGGAACCGGAGGCGACCCGCCCCAGCACGACCCCTGCACCATCGCCTATCTGATCGACCCCACCCTTTTCACCACCGTCCCGTGCCGGCTGGCCGTCGAGACCGGCTCCGAGCTGACCCTGGGCCACACGGCGGTGGAGTTCCGTCTGGAGGACCCGGCCGCCGCCAGGGTGCGCTGGGCCACGGATGCGGACGCCGACGGGATCTTCGACCTGCTGACCCGGGCCCTGGCGGGGAGAGCCGCCGCATGACCCGGCCGCGCATCACCGTCCTGGGCTCGATCAACCTGGACTTCGTGGCGACGGCCGAGACGCTGCCCGCGCCGGGGGAGACGGTGACCGGAGCCACCCTGGCGCGCCATCCCGGCGGCAAGGGCGCGAACCAGGCGCTGGCGGCGCTCAGGCTGGGCGCCCAGGTCACCCTGATCGGCCGGGTGGGCGCGGACGCCTTCGCCGACGAGGCCCTGGCCCTGCTGAAGGCCGAGGGCGCGGACCTGTCGCAGGTGGCCGTCGATGCGGTCCAGCCCACGGCGGTGGCGCTGATCGCGGTGTCTCGGTCGGGCGAGAACCAGATCGTGGTGGCCTCCGGGGCCAACGGCGCCTTCACGCCCGACCTGCTGGGGCCGCCGGTGGCCGAAGCGCTGATCTGCCAGCTGGAAATGCCCATCGAGACGGTGACAAAGGCCTGCGTCGAGGCCACCGGCTTCGTCTGCGTGAACCTGGCCCCGGCCCATGAGGTCCCGGACGCCCTGCTCGCCCGGGCCGACCTGATCGTCGTCAACGAGGGCGAGGCGGCCGTCTATGGCGACCGGCTCCACCAGGCGCGCGGCTGGGTCGCCATCACCTGGGGCAAGCGCGGCGCGGGGCTCTACAAGGACGGCGCGATGATCGCCCAGGCCCGGCCGCCCTCGGTGGAGGTGGTCGACACCACGGGGGCGGGCGACGCCTTCGTCGCAGCCCTGACCCTGGCGCTGCTGGAAGGAAAGGCGCCGGAACAGGCCCTGGCCTTCGCCTGCGCCACCGGCGCTCTGACCGCGACCCGGGCCGGGGCCCAGCCTTCCCTGCCCCGCCGCGCCGAGGTTGAGGCGATCCTCGCCCGGTCCTAGAAGGCGGAGCATGACCAAGCGCGTCCCCGAACTGTCCCTCCATGACTTCACCCGCAGCGACGCCGCCGCCCGCGAGGGTTTCTCCCGCGCCCTGATGGCAGGCCTTCAGGAATACGGCTTCGTCATCCTGAAGGACCACAACGTGCCCGTGGAGCTGCTGGACCGGGCCTATCATCTGGCGACCCAGGTGTTCGCCCAGGACGAAGGCGAAAAGCGCCGCTGCGCCAAGGGCTTGCGCGGCTATGTGCCGTTCGGGACGGAACACGCCAAGGACACCGATATCGCCGACCTGAAGGAGTTCTGGCAGATCGGGCGGGAGCCGACCCCCGACGCCCTGGCGCACGAGGACCTGCCCGCGAACGTGTGGCCGGACGGCCTGCCGGCGTTCCGGGAGACCTTCCAGGCGCTCTATGACGGCCTGGACGAGACCGGGCGGCTGCTGCTGCGGGCGCTGGCGCCGCGGCTGGACCTCCCCGAAGACTATTTCGACGCGAAGGTGAAGTATGGGACCTCGATCCTTCGGGTGCTCCACT
>DASUIJ010000219.1:0-23751 GCA_036279815.1 Phenylobacterium sp.
CCAGACGTCGGTGCCCGAGCCGATGTCCTTGCCGCGGAACTTGCCGTTCAGCATCGGACCCGACGAGATCACCATGGTCGGCAGGTCCACGCTGGCCGCGCCCATCAGCTGTCCGGGCGTGGTCTTGTCGCAGCCGCCCAGCAGGACCACGCCGTCCAGCGGGTTGGCGCGGATCGACTCCTCCACCTCCATGGCCAGCAGGTTGCGGAACAGCATGGCCGTCGGCCGCATCTGGGTTTCCGGCAGGGACATGGCGGGGAATTCCAGCGGCACGCCGCCGGCCTCCCAGACCCCGCGCTTCACGTGCTCGGCGAGGTCGCGCAGGTGGAACTGGCAGGTCACCAGCTCGGACCAGGTGTTGCAGATGCCGATGATCGGGCGGCCGTCGAAGGCGTCCTCCGGCAGGCCCGTGCCCTTCATCCAGCTGCGGTGGATGAACCCGTCGCGATCGAGCTTGCCGTAGCTCCGGGCGCTGCGCAGCGGCTTGCGGGTCAAGCGCGTTCCTCCCTGGTCAAGGTTCCCTAGCCCGCGAAGGCCGGCAGGGGCAGTCCCGTAACGCCGGGCTCGAAGGCGAACAGCGAACCGGCCAGGGGTTGGGCCGCGAGGTCGGCCGGCGACAGGCCCTGGCGCGCGCTGGTCACATAGAGGGTGGCGAGGTCGGGCCCGCCGAAGGCGCAGCTGCTCGGCTGGGCGACCGGCGCGGCCACGACCCGGTCGATGGAACCGTCCGGTGCATAGCGCACGATCCGCGCGGCGCCCCATTGCGCGTTCCAGAGGAAGCCCTGCGCGTCCACCGCCGAGCCGTCCGGAACCCCGGGCCCGCCCTGCGTCTGGGCGAAGACCCGGCGCGGACCCAGCTGGCCGTCGGCCGAGATGTCATGGGCGTAGAGGGTGGCGCGCCTGGAATCGGCCACGTAGAGCGTCGCGCCGTCGGGGCTGCAGGAAACGGTGTTGGCGATATGCAGGTCGTCGAGGACCTGCCGGGTGGACAGGTCCGGATCGGTGCGGAACAGGCCGCCCGGCCGCGCCCCGTGGTCATCGTCCATGGTGCTCCACCAGAAGCGGCCGCGGACGTCGATTTTGCCGTCATTGGTGCGGAATCCTTCCGGAAAGGTCATGGGGACCAGGGGCGCCAGGGACCCGGCGAGGGGATCGCAGGCATAGAGGCCCAGCTCGGTGGCCAGGATCAGTCCGCCGGACGTGCGCGTCGCCGCGGCGCTGGCCCGCATCGGCAGGTCCAGGTGGCCTGGGGAGCCGCCGTCGTGGTGGACCCACCGCAGCTTTCGGCCCTGGATGTCGAACCAGTAGAGCCTCCGGTCCGCGGGCGACCACAGGGGCCCTTCGCCCAGGATGTCGCCGCCCTGGTAGATCGCGCGAAGCCCAATCGTCGTCACCTGATTCCGCCCCTCGACAGCGCCGCGGGTCGCGGCTTCAACTTCAACCATAGCGGGGTGGCGGCTGTTGACGATAGGTTGATTGGGCCCCGGGTCCGGGGCGTTCGGTTCGAGCGGGCGGGAAACCCATGAGCGATGTCCTGAGGCTCGACGGAGGGGCGCAGAGCCTGGTCCTGGCCCTGGCCGACGGCCCGCCGGGCCTCGCCTACTGGGGGCCGCGGCTGGGGGAGGGCGAGACCTTGCCCGCCGCCCTGCTCGAGCGCGCCGTGCCCCAGGGAATGCTGGACGGGGGCGAGGCGCTCGACCTGTTCCCTCACGCCGGGCGCGGCTTCACCGGGCGGCCGGCGCTGGAGTTCCATCGGCCCGAGGGCGGCTTCATCGCCCAGCTGGTCTGTGTCGAGGCCGTGCAGGTCTCGGCGACGGCGGCGCGGGTCGTGCTGGCCGATCCGGCCGCCGGGATCGAGGTCGTCCAGGAGATCGAGCTCGACGCCGGGACCGGCGTCGCCGCCTGGCGCGCCAGGGTCCGAAACACCGGGACGACGGACCTGGCGCTGGACTGGGTGAGCCCCGCCGCCCTGCCGTCGGTCGACGACGAGACGCTGCTGTTTGACGGGCGGTGGGCCCGGGAGTTCGGCCAGGTCCGCCAGCGCGTGGCCACCGGAGTCCTGTCCAAGGAGAATCGCACCGGCCGGACCTCCCACCATTCGCCGCCGTTCCTGGTGGTCGGGACGCCGGGCTTCGGCGAGGACCACGGCGAGGTCCTGGGCCTGCATCTGGCCTGGAGCGGCGACCACCGGCTGTTCGTGGAGCGGCTGCGGGACGGGCGGCTCCAGGTCCAGGCGGGCGAGCTGTTCTGGCCCGGAGAGGTGACCCTGGCGCCCGGCGAGGCCTACGAGACGCCGGCGCTCTACGCGGCCCGTTCCGATTCCGGACTGAACGGTCTCTCGGCCCGCTTCCACCGCTTCGTGCGCGATCGCATCCTGTCCGGTCGCCTGGCGGGCAAGCCCCGGCCCATCCACTTCAACACCTGGGAGGCGGTCTATTTCCGCCATGACCAGGCCGAGCTCAGGGCCCTGGCCACGGCCGCCGCCGGGGTCGGCGCCGAGCGGTTCATCCTGGACGACGGCTGGTTCAAGGGACGCGACGACGACACCCGCGCGCTCGGAGACTGGACGCCCGATCCGGTCAAATATCCCCAGGGCCTGGGGCCCCTGATCGACCACGTGCGGGGCCTGGGGCTGGAGTTCGGCCTCTGGGTGGAGCCGGAGATGGCCAACGCCGATTCCGACCTGCTGCGCGCCCATCCCGACTGGATCCTCGGCGAGCCCGGACGCGTGCAGCCGCTGGGGCGGGGCCAGTACGTGCTGGACCTCACCCGGGCCGAGGTCGCCGACCACATCTTCGCGGCGCTGGACGCCCTGCTCTCGGCCCACCCCATCGGCTATCTGAAGTGGGACATGAACCGCGACCTGACCCACCCGGCCAGCGCCGGGCGGCCCGCGTCGCGACGCCAGACCCTGGCGGTCTACGCCCTGATCGACCGGCTGCGGGAGGCCCACCCGACGGTGGAGATCGAGTCCTGCGCCTCCGGCGGCGGCCGCGCGGACTACGAGATTCTGCGACGGACGGACCGCATCTGGACCTCCGACTGCAACGATCCGATCGAACGCCAGGTCATCCAGCGGGGTTTCTCGATCTTCTTCCCCCCGGAGGTCATGGGCGCTCATGTGGGTCCGGCCGCGAGCCACACCACGGCCCGGCGCACCGGCCTCACCCTGCGGGCCATGACCGCCCTGTTCGGGCACATGGGGATCGAGGCCGACATCCGCGCCTTCTCCGAACGGGATCTCGCGGCGCTCAGGGACGCCCTGGCCCTGCACAAGCGGTTCCGGCCGCTGCTGCATGGCGGCGTGACCTGGCGCCAGACCTGCGTCGATCCGGGCGCCGTCGCCAGCCTGGTGGTGGGCGAGGGGCAGGCCCTGGCTTTCTGTGCGCAGGTCGAGACGCCGGCCTATCCGGGCCAGGCCCCGTTGCGGCTTCACGGCCTCGCCCCCGAGACCCTCTACGAGGTTCGCTTGCTCAATCCTCCGCGGCGGCCGAACGCAGCCATGAAACGCGCGCCGGCCCTGGCCCTGGGCCATCCGGTCGTCGCCCCGGGACATCTGATCGCGCGGATCGGCCTGCCCATGCCGATCCTGCGGGCCGGCGAGATCGCGATCCTCCACCTGCAAGCCCAAGGGCCGTCCCGATGAAGCTCGGCGTCTGTTACTACCCGGAACACTGGTCGCCGGACGTGTGGGCGCAGGACGCCAGCCGGATGGCGGAGATGGGGATCAGCCTGGTCCGCATCGCCGAGTTCGCCTGGAGCCGGATCGAGCCCGAGCCCCGCGCCTTCGACTGGGCCTGGCTGGACCAGGCCGTGGAGACCCTGGCGGCCCGCGGCCTGAAGATCGTCATGTGCACCCCCACCGCCACTCCGCCGAAGTGGCTGGTGGACGCTCACCCCGACATGCTGGCGCTCGACGTCCACGGGCGGGTCCGGGGTTTCGGCTCGCGGCGGCACTATTGCTTCTCCAGCGAGGCCTACCGGCTGGAGTGCGCGCGGATCACCGAGGCCATCGCCGGGCGCTATGGCCGCCATCCGGCGGTCGTCGCCTGGCAGACCGACAACGAGTTCGGCTGCCACGACACCACGATCAGCTATTCGCCCAACGCCGCCCGCCGGTTCCGCACCTGGCTCGCCCAGCGCTATCAGTCGGTGGAGGCGCTGAACCGGGCCTGGGGGGCGGTGTTCTGGTCTCAGGAGTACCGCGACTTCGACGAGGTCGAGCCGCCGAACCTGACCGTCACCGAGGCGAATCCCAGCCACCGGCTCGACTACAACCGCTTCGCCTCCGACGAGGTGGCGAGCTTCAATCGCCTGCAGACGGACATCCTGCGCCGGCTGTCGCCGGGCCGCGACATCACCCACAATTTCATGGGCTTCTACACCGAGTTCGACCATTTCGCGGTCGCCCGCGACCTGGATGTGGCCGCCTGGGACAGCTATCCGCTGGGGTTCCTGGAGCAGTTCTGGTTCACGCCCGACGAAAAGCTCGCCCACATGCGCCAGGGCCATCCGGATATCTCGGCGTTCCACCACGACCTTTATCGCGGCTGCGGGCGGGGCCGCTGGTGGGTGATGGAGCAGCAGCCGGGGCCGGTGAACTGGGCCGGCTACAATCCCGACCCTGCGCCCGGCGCGGTGCGGACCTGGACCTGGGAAGCCTTCGCCCACGGCGCGGAGGTGGTCTCCTATTTCCGCTGGCGCCAGGCGCCGTTCGCCCAGGAGCAGATGCATGCGGGCCTGAACCGTCCGGACCACGTCGAAGCCCCGGGCGGCGCCGAGGCGCGGCAGGTGGCGCGCGAACTGGCGGGGATGGGGCCGCTGGCGCCCTGCCGCCAGGCCAAGGTGGCCCTCGTGTTCGCCTATGAGGCGGACTGGCAGATCGGGATCCAGCCGCATGGCCGGGGGTTCCGCTGGCTGCAGCTGGCCTTCGAAACCTATTCGGCCCTTCGGCGCGCCGGCCTGGACGTCGATTTCGTCGCCCCCGACGCGGACTTCGAGGGCTATCGGCTGGTAGTGGCGCCCTCCCTGCCGATCCTCGCGGACGCGACCCTGGCCGCCCTGGACGCCAGCGGCGCGGTGGTGCTGTTCGGCCCGCGGACCGGATCGCGGACCCGCGAGGGGCATATCCCGGCCGACCTCGCGCCCGGGCCGCTGCAAGGGCGAATGCCGTTCCGGGTCGCGCGGGTCGAGAGCCTGCGGCCCGGGGCGGGGCCCTCGGTGCGCCTGGGCGGGCGCGGGCTGGAGGCCAAGGCCTGGCGCGAGGTGATTGAGACCGAGCTCTCGCCGGTCGCCGTGTTCGCGGACGGCGGGCCGGCCTGGGTGGAGCACCAGGGTTGGCACTATCTGGCGACCTGGCCCAAGGCGCAGATGTTCGACGCGGTCGTCGCGCGGCTGGCGGAGGCGGCGGGCCTGACCTGCCGCGCCCTGCCGGACGGCGTTCGGGTGCGCGAGCGGGACGGGGTGATGTTCGCGTTCAATTTCGCGCCCGAACCCCGCGCGACCCCGGCCCCCGCGGACGCCGACTACCTGCTGGGCGGAGCGGATCTGCCGGCGGCGGGGCTCAGCGCCTGGCGTGTCGCTGGAGGCGCGCCATGACCGGGGCGCCCCAGGGGCCAAGGCCGCCGTGGCGGACCAGATTGCCGGCCCCCAACGGCGTCCGCGCCCAGCTGCCCGGGTTCGAGGGGGTTCGCCTCAGTCTCGAGCAGGCCGAGGCGTCCCTGGATGCGACCGCCGATCGGCTGTCCATCCCCAGGTCCGTCCTGGGCGTCGGCGATTTCAACATCCTGGCGATTTCCGGCGGCGCCGCCGGCGGCGCGTTCGGGGCGGGCGTGCTGGTGGGGTTGACCCGGTCGGGCCGCCGGCCGGATTTCGCGATCGTCACCGGCGTCAGCACCGGGGCGCTGATCGCGCCGTTCGCGTTCCTGGGACCCGAATGGGACGGGCGCCTGAGCGACGCCTATATCGGCGGCCACGCGGCCCAGACCCTCGGGATCGGGGGAATATCCCCGGCGCCGGGATCGGGACTCTTCCGGTCCGAGACCCTGGAGCGCCTGATCGATCCCTTCGTGGACGCGGCCATGGTGGCCGCCGTCGCCGAACAGCACGCCCTGGGCCGCCGGTTGCTGGTGGCCACCACCGATCTCGACCGCCAGAAGCCGTGCATCTGGGATATGGGCGAGATCGCCTCCCGTGGCGGGGAAACCGCGGTCCGCATGTTCCGCGACGTGCTGGTCGCGTCGGCCAGCCTGCCGGGCCTCTTTCCGCCCCGCCGGTTCCCCTGCACGAACGACGATGTCGAGTACGAGGAGATGCACGTCGACGGCGGCGTCTCGGCCCCGCTGTTCATCATGCCCGAGGCCTTGTTGCGCTGGCGCAAGCTCGGGCGGCGCCTGCATCGCGGCCGCATCTATTTCATCGTCAACACCGTGCTCGAACCGGCGCCCCGCACGACCTCGCCGAACCTGCCCGCCATATTGATGCGCAGCTTCGACACCATGCTCAGGGTGTCCTACCGCCAGGCCCTGAACGTGGCGGTGACCTTCTGCGTGGCCCACAACCTGCCCTTCAGCGTGGCCTCCATTCCCGACGCGACGGCGAACGGCAACATGCTCAATTTCGACACCGCCAGCATGCGCCGGACCTTCGACCAGGCGGCGGAACTCGCCCAGCAGCCGGACTTCTGGCAGACGCCAAAGCCCCGGCCCGAGCCGTGGGAAAACCTGCTCGATCTGTTGAACTTCGACTCCTGAGGATGCAGCCGCGAGGGGCCCTGTTTGATCCAGGACAAGGCTTGGCGCGCCTTGCGGCCCACACTTGCCGAAGGAGGCCGTCGCCATGCCCTACATTCGCGACTTCGCCAGTCTGTCGGCGAGCGACACGCCCCTGGTGGGCGGCAAGACGTCCGCCATCGGCGAACTGACGTCGCTGCGGGGGCAGGGCGTCGAGACGCCGCCCGGCTTCGCCATCACCGCCCAGGCCTATCGCGACGCCCTGACCTCGGCGGACGCCTGGACGGCGCTGCATGCGCTGCTGGACGACCTCGACGTGCGCAACGTGGCCGAGCTTTCGCTGCGGGCGGAGGCGGCGCGAAAGATCGTCTACGAGGCCACGGGCGGCCAGGCCCTGGCGGGAGAGATCCGCGCCGCCTGGCGGGCGATGAAGGCGCAGCTCGGTCCGGGCCTGAGGGTGGCGGTGCGCAGTTCCGCGACCGCGGAGGACCTCCCCACCGCCAGTTTCGCGGGCCAGCATGACAGCTTCCTGCATGTCCGCGGCGAGGCGGGCCTCCTGGAGGCCTGCCGGCGGTGCTTCGCCTCGATCTTCACGGACCGGGCGATCGTCTATCGCGCCCAGAACGGGTTCGATCACTTCAAGGTCTCCCTGTCGGTGGCCGTGATGAAGATGGTCGAGGCCGATCGCGGCTCCAGCGGCGTGATCTTCACCCTGGACACCGAGTCCGGGTTTTCCGACGTGGTGTTCCTGACCGGCGCCTACGGCCTGGGCGAGACCATCGTCCAGGGCCGCGTCGATCCCGACGAGTTCCACGTCCACAAGCCCACCTACCGCAAGGGCTTCCGCGCCGTGCTGCGGCGCAAGCTGGGCGGCAAGGAGATCAAGCTCGTCTTCGGCGGGACCGGCAAGTCGGCCAAGCTGGTCGAGCGTCCGACCTCGCGCGCCGAGCGGCGGGCGTTCTGCCTCACCGACGAGGAGGTCCTGAGCCTCACCGGCATGGCCCTGACGATCGAGGAGCACTTTTCGCGCAACGCCGGCCACGCCCGGCCCATGGACATCGAGTGGGCCAAGGACGGCGCGGACGGCCGGCTCTACATCCTGCAGGCGCGGCCGGAGACCGTCGCCTCGCGCCGGTCCGGCGACGAGATCGAGACCTGGCGCCTGAAGGGCGATGGCGAGGTCCTGGCCTCGGGCCGGGCCGTCGGCGACCGGATCGCCAGCGGCAAGGTGCGCGTCATCGGCGCCCGGCGCGACCTCGAGGCCTTCCAGCCCGGCGAGGTGCTGGTCGCCGCCTCCACCAGTCCCGACTGGGAAGCGGTGATGAAGACCGCCGCCGCCATCGTCACCGACCGCGGCGGCCGCACCTGCCACGCCGCCATCCTGGCCCGCGAACTGGGAACCCCCGCCGTCGTCGGAACCGGGGACGCCACCCGGGTGCTGTCCACCGGGCAGATGGTCACCGTCTCCTGTGCGGGAGGGGATGTCGGCCAGGTCTATGCCGGCGCCTTGCCCTTCGACGTCGAGCGCACCTCGGTGGGCGACCTGAAGGCCACCCGCACCCAGGTGATGCTCAACCTCGGCGACCCGGACACCGCCTTCAAGCACGCCGCCCTGCCGGTGGCCGGCGTCGGGCTGGCGCGGATGGAGTTCATCATCAGCAACGGGGTCGGCGCCCATCCCATGGCCCTCGCCCACCCCGAGCGGGTCACCTCGGCCCGGGACCGCGCCGCCATCGCCCGCATGGCGGCCGGCGCCGCCTCGCCGGCGGACCACTTCGTCCAGCGGGTCTCCGAAGGGGTGGGGACCATCGCCGCGGCCTTCTATCCCCGGCCGGTGATCGTCCGGCTGTCGGACTTCAAGACCAACGAATACGCCGCCCTGGTCGGGGGCCGCGATTTCGAGCCCGCGGAGGCCAATCCCATGCTCGGCTTCCGCGGCGCGGCCCGCTACGCCCACCCCGCCTATGCCGACGGCTTCGCCCTGGAGTGCCAGGCCCTGCGCCGGGTGCGCGAGACCATGGGGCTGACCAACCTGGCGATCATGGTCCCGTTCTGCCGGCGGGTTCAGGAGGCCGAGCTCGTCCTGAAATCCATGGCGGACAACGGCCTTCCCCAGGGCAAGGACGGCCTGGAGGTCTACGTTATGTGCGAGATCCCCAACAACGTCATCCAGATCGACGCCTTCGCCGCGCTGTTCGACGGGTTCTCCATCGGCTCCAACGACCTCACCCAGCTGGTGCTCGGGGTCGACCGGGACTCCGAGACGGTGGCCTTCGACTTCGACGAGCGCGACCCGGGGGTGCTGGAGTTCCTGCGCCAGGCCGTGGTCGGCGCCCGGTGCAACCACCGCCATGTCGGGATCTGCGGCGAGGCGCCCGCCACCTATCCCGAGGTCGCCAGGTTCCTCATCGAGCACGGGGTGGACTCGATCAGCGTCAATCCGGCCAGCGCGCTGAAGATGATGCGCCTGGCCGCCGAGGTCGAAGCCGAGGTCGACCCGGAGACCCGGCCTTCGCACATGAGGGCGTTCGTCCATTGAGCCCGCGCCGTCGAACCGGGCCGGCCATCGCCACCCTGACCCTGAACCCCGCCCTGGATCTCAGCGCCTCCGTGGATCGCGTGGACCCCGAGCGGAAGCTGCGCTGCCACGACCTGCACTGGGATGCGGGCGGCGGCGGCGTCAACGCGGCCCGGGTGATCCGTCGCCTGGGCGGCGAGACCCTGGCCCTGTTCCCGGCCGGCGGGGCCAACGGCGCCCGCCTGGAGGCCCTGCTGGCGGCGGAGCGGACGCCGAGCCGGGTCATCCCGATCCGGGGCGAGACGCGGCAGGATTTCAACGCCCACGACCTCTCAACCGGCCAGGAGTTCCGGTTCGTCATGCCCGGGCCGACGCTGAGCGCCGCCGAACGGCGAAGCATCCTGCGCGAAGTGAGCCGCCTCGAACCGGCCTATGGCGTGTTGATCGCCAGCGGCAGCCTTCCGGCGGGATTCCCGGTGGACGCCTACGGGGCCCTGGCGCGCCAGGCCAAGGCCGCGGGCCGCCGGTTCGCCCTGGACGCCTCCGGGGACGCCCTGAAGGCCGGCCTGGCCGCCGGCGTCTGGCTGGTGAAGCCCAACCTGCGGGAGCTCGAGGAATATTGCGGACACCCGGTCGCCGACGAGCCCGGCCGCCTGGCCGCCTGCCGCGCCATCGTGGAGTCGGGCGCCGCCCAGATGGTCGCGCTCAGCCTCAGCGCCCAGGGCGCCATGCTGGTGTCGGCCGACGGCGCCTGGCGCGCCGCGCCGCTGGACATCAAGCCCGTCAGCACCATCGGCGCGGGCGACAGCTTTCTGGCGGCGCTGGTCTGGGCCCTGGCCCGGGGCGAGCGGCCGGACGTGGCCTTGCAGTGGGCGCTGGCGACGGCCTCGGCGACCTTGCTCGCGACGGGAACCGCCCTCGCCCGGCGCGCCGACGTGATCGCCCTGCGCCCGAGCGTGCGGGTGGAGTCTCTGCAGGCGGCCCGCGGATGAGCCGTCGGCGAGAGCCTCAGCGGCGCTCGATGGCGCCGAGCAGCATCCGGACCTGCCCCTCGCCCCAGGCCGGCAGCAGCAGCCGCTGGTAGTCCAGCGGGGCCTCAGGCGTGGCCTCGTGCGCATAGAGGGTCGGACGCATCAGTTCGACCGTGGCGCTGCTTTGGGCGCGAAGCAGGGCCAGGGGCTCGGGCAGCACCACGTCGTCGATGAACTTGCCCAGGATCTCGTCCTGTTCGGCCTGGGGCAGGCCGATCTCCGCGACGTTGAGGCGGAACCGCTCGGGACCGGAAAACACGTCCAGCAGGAAGACGTCGCCGCAAAGGCGCTTCACGTCCGGCAGGACGATGTCGTCCCAGAAGGGAATCTCGGCTTCGCCGCGGCGCAGGTCCCGCCAGTAGCTGATCAAGGTCTCGAGGTGACCTCTGAGAGGCCGGTTGATCGCGAAGGGGGAATAGTCCTGGGTCATGAACTCAAACGTCTGCGTCGAGGCGGTGGTCGCCTTGACTTGGCTCATATCAAATAGGTCCGGACGGTCCAGGCTTGCGGCCGAACGGCGTCGCGGACTGCGGCTGAATCAGGCCCGTGGCTCGCCCTGGGCGTTCGTGCATCTTATGGTGCGCGGGGCCAAAGGCCAGTGTCCAATGGGACGTTGTTTCGGATTGCGGCCTTCGCCCAGCGGCGATCCGCGGCAAGGGAGGTCCAGGGTATCGATTACTCCACCGTGATGGACCTGGCCGTGGCGCTGGGGGTCGGCCTGCTCGTCGGCGGCGAACGTGAGCGCCGGAAGCGGGAGAAGGGATCGCCGGCGTCTGCGGGAATCCGCACCTTCGCCGTGGCGTCCCTGGCGGGGGCCGTCGGTTTCATGCTGGGCGGCGTGTCGATGCTGGCGGTCGTGACCGTGGCGGTGACCGCCTTCGCCGCCCTGGCCACCTGGCGCATCTCCGACCGCGACCCCGGGATCACCACCGAGATCGCCCTGGTGCTGACCGTGCTGGTGGGCGGGCTGGCCATGCTGCAGCCGGGCGTGGCGGCCGCCGTCGGCGTGGCCGCGGCCATCCTGCTGGCGGCCAGGACGCCGCTGCATCACTTCGTCGGCTCGGTGCTCACCGAGGGCGAGGTGCGCGACGCGCTGATCTTCGCGGGCGCCACCCTGGTCGTCCTGCCCCTGCTTCCGGACCAGGCCATGGGGCCGTTCGGGGCCCTGAATCCCCGCGCGATCTGGATCGTCGTGGTGCTGATCCTGGCGATCAGCGCCGCGGGCCACGTGGCCGTCCGGATGCTGGGCGCGCGGTTCGGCCTTCCCATCGCCGGCCTGGCCTCCGGCTTCGTGTCCAGCGTCGCCACGATCGCCGCCATGGGCGCGCGCGTCGCGAAGACGCCGGCGGTCATGAGCTCCGCGGTGGCGGGAGCGGTCCTTTCGACGGTGGCGACGGTCATCCAGATGACCCTGCTGGTCGGCGCGACCAGCCTTCCCACCCTTCGGGCTCTTGGCGGACCACTGATCTGGGCGGGCCTCGCCGCCGTGGCCTACGGCGCGGCCTTCACCATCAAGGCCATCCGTCATACCGGCGAGGAGGATCCGGCGCCGGGACAGGCCTTCAACCTGACGGCGGCCCTGGCCTTCGCGGCGACCCTGGCGGTGGTCCTGGTCGCCTCCGCGGCGCTCCGCGATCAGTTCGGCGCGGCGGGCTCGATCGTCGCCGCCGCCGTGGCGGGGCTTGTCGACACCCACGCGGCCGCCATTTCGATCGCCGCCCTGGTGGCGTCGGGCCGAATGACTCCGGAAGAGGCGGTCATTCCGATCCTCGCCGCCTTTTCCAGCAACACGGTCACCAAGATCGTTTTCGCCTGGACCAGCGGCGGCCCCGGATTCGCGGCGCGCGTGGTCCCGGGCCTCCTCCTGGTCGTGATCTTCGCGTGGATCGGCGCGACGATGATGCAGGTGTTGCGGTGACCGGCCGGTCCGGCGGCCGGGACGGCGACCGGTCGGTCGCATGACCACCCAGGCCCTCCCGGGATTGAGCGAAACGGAGGCGGCCCGTCGGCTTGAGTCCGTCGGCCCGAACGAACTCCCGCGGCAGGGCGGCCGGGGGCTGCTGCGCATCGTCGCCGAGACGATGCGCGAGCCGATGTTCCTGCTGCTGGTGGGCGCCTCGGTGCTCTATCTCGTGCTCGGCGATCTCGGAGAAGGGCTGTTCCTGGTCGGTGGCGCGATCGCGTCGATCACCCTGGTCGTCTTCCAGGAAGCCCGCAGCGAGCGGGCGCTGGAGGCGCTGCGGGACCTGGCGCAGCCCCGGGCGCGGGTGATCCGGGACGGCGCCGAGCGGCAGATCGCCGCCCGGGAGCTGGTCCCCGACGACATCCTGCTGATCGGCGAGGGAGAGCGGCTTCCGGCCGACGCCCGGCTGGTCGGCGGCGACGTGCTCACGGTCGACGAGTCCGCCCTGACCGGCGAGTCCGCGCCGGTGTCCAAGCCGCCCGCCGCGCCCGACCAGGTCCTGGAGCAGAACCCCGCGCCCGGCGCGGAGGCCTCGCCCTTCCTGTTCGCCGGAACGCTGGTGGTTCGCGGCCAGGGCGTGGCCCGGGTCAGCCGGACAGGATCGCAGTCGGCGCTGGGGCAGATCGGCGCCTCTCTGGCCGCGATCGGCCACGAGCCCACGCCCCTGCAGAAGACGGCGGGGCGGCTGGTCGGTTTCCTGAGCGCCTTCGCGCTCGGCTTCTGCGCCCTGGTGGCGGTCACCTATGGCCTTCTCCGGCACGACTGGATCGGCGGCGCCCTGGCGGGGGTGACCGTCGCCATCTCGCTGATCCCCGAAGAGTTCCCCATGGTGCTCGCCGTGTTCCTGGCGCTGGGCGCCTGGCGGCTGGCCACCCACAACGTCCTCACCCGGCGCAGCGCCGTCATCGAGACCCTGGGCGGCGCGACGGTGCTCTGCGTCGACAAGACCGGAACCCTGACCGAGAACCGGATGCGCGTCGCGCGGCTGTGGACCGAGGCCGGCGACATCGAGATCGTGGACGAGACGCGTCCGGACGCGGGTTGGGGCGAACTCCTCGACCTTGCGGCGCTCGCCTCGGCCGTTCGGCCCGTCGACCCGATGGACAAGGCGGTCCGGTCCCTGGCCGAGGTGACGCCCGACGGAGAGCCGGGACTGGCGGAACCGGAACGCGCCTGGCCGCTGCGCCCCGAAATGATGGCCATCATCCAGGTCTGGCGCGGCGAGGGCGACGGACGGATCGCGGCGGCCAAAGGCGCGCCGGAAGCCATCTTCGATCTGTGCCGGCTGCCGCCGGACGAGGTCGCCAGGCTGCATGCGGTCGTCGAGGCCTATGCGGAACAGGGGCTGCGGGTGCTCGGCGTGGCCTCGGCCCGGGTCGAGGGCTGGTTCGCCGACGACCCCCGGAGCGTCGCCTTCACCTTCGCGGGCCTGCTCGGGTTCATCGACCCGCTGCGAAAGGACGTCCCGATGGCGCTGGCCGAGGCGCGCTCGGCCGGCATCGACGTGGTGATGATCACCGGCGACCACCCCGCTACGGCGCTGGCGACGGCCCGGACGGCCGGTCTCGACACCTCGGCGGGCGTCCTGCTGGGCGCGGAGGTCGCCGAGCTGCCGTTCGAGGTGCTGTGCGAACGCCTGCGCACGGTGCGGGTCTTCGCCCGGATCGTTCCCGCGCAGAAGCTGCGGATCGTCGAGGCCCTCAAGGCCGACGGAGCGGTGGTCGCCATGACCGGCGACGGCGTGAACGACGCTCCGGCGCTTGAGGCGGCCCATATCGGCATCGCCATGGGCCGGAAGGGCACGGACGTCGCCCGCGAGGCCGCCGACCTCGTGCTGCTGGACGACAGCTTCGCCTCCATCGTCGGCGGGGTGCGGCTCGGACGCCGCATCTTCAGCAATCTCCGGCGGGCGCTGACCTACATCACCGCCATCCACATTCCCATGGCCGGCGTGGCCCTCGCGCCGGTGCTGATGGGATTGCCGCCGCTCCTGTTTCCCATGCACATCGTGCTGATGGAGCTGGCGATCGATCCGATCTGCGCGCTCGTCTTCGAGGCCGAGCCCAGCGACGCGTCGGCGATGAAGCGGCGGCCGCGCCGCTCCGACGAGCCCCTGTTCGGCCCCGCCCAGATCGGCCTCGCCACGCTGCAGGGGCTCGGCATCCTGGCCGGCGTGCTCGCCGTCTATGTCTGGGCCCTGACCGCCTATCCGGAGGCCGAGGCGCGCGGCGCGGCCTTCGCCGCCCTGGTGCTGGGAAATCTGGTCCTGGCCCTGGCCGATTCCGCCGGCTCGGCCCGGCTGCTGTCGTCGCATCGCCTGCCCTACTTGGTCATCGCGCTGACGATCTCCGCCTTGCTGACGGTGGTGCTGACCGTCCCCATGGCGGCCGCCATATTCGAGGTCTCGCCGCCCGACCCGCTGCTGCTGCTGGTGGCCGTGGCCACGGCCCTGGTCTGTGGCGGATGGGTGGCGGTCGCCGCCGGTGTGCGGCGCCTGGTTCGAGGGGCGGACTGAGAGGCCGCCGGTCCGGACTTTCTTGCCTTCGTTCCGACGCAGGATTGGCTGGATCAATCGCCGCCGCTTGCGTAGCCTAGGTATGGGTATGGAGCGCGGGCCCGATCTGCGCGCCATATCGCGTCGTCCCCGTGATCCGCGCGGCGGCGCTCTCGAACGGCGATCTTACAAGCCGATGCAGGAGAGGAACGCACCATGGTCCAGGCGTCGGACAGTACGGTCGAGGCGCGTTTGAACGAGGCCATCGCGGTGGGGATGGCCCCCGCGCTCTGGGCCCGGCTGCAGCCGGAAAAGGTCGCGGTCCACGAGATTTCCGGCAGGACCCGCACCTTCGGCGAGATGAACGCCAACGCCAACCGGATCGCCCGCCTGCTGCGCGCGCACGGCCTCCAGGCCGGAGACTCCATCGCGCTGCTCTGCTCCAACCGGGTCGAGTTCCCGGACGTGCTGTTCGCCGCCCTGCGCGCGGGCCTGAGGATGACGCCGGTCAACTGGCACCTCACCCCCGACGAGATCGCCTATATCGTCGACAACTGCGACGCCAAGGCGCTGTTCGCCGACGTCCTGGTGACCGGAGCCGTGGCCGCGGCCGACCAGTGTCCGAACCTGCGGCTCAAGGTGGCGATCGGCGGCGAGCTTCCGGGCTTCCTCCGCTACGACGAGGCCTTGGCCGGTTTCTCGCCGGACGACATCGACGACCCGGTGCGCGGCTACACCATGCTCTACAGCTCCGGCACCACGGGACGGCCGAAAGGGGTCCACAAACCCCACGCGACCGTGCCCGGCTATGATCCCAGCTACGACCGCGAGACCGACCTGCACATCTGCACGGGCCCCGCCTATCACGCCTCGCCCCTGGCCGGAGACATTCGCCGCGCCCTGACCAACGGCGTGCCCACGGTCCTGCTCGACAAGTGGGACAGCGAGCTGGTCCTGAAGACGATCGCCGGGATGAAGGTCACCCGCGGGCACTTCGTGCCGATCATGTTCCAGCGTCTGCTGGCCCTGCCGCAGGAGGTCCGCGAGGCCTACGACCTCAGCTCGCTGAGGCGCATCACCCACGGCGCCGCGCCCTGTCCGCCGGAGGTGAAGCGCGCCATCATCGACTGGTGGGGGCCGGTGCTCAACGAGTACTACGCCGGCTCCGAGGGCGGCGTGGGCTTCGTGGTCAACTCCCACGACTGGCTGCGCAAGCCGGGCACGGTGGGCCGCCGGCCCTCGCCGGAGGACGCGCGCATCCTCGACGAGGAGGGTCGCGAATGCCCGCCCGGCGTCGCCGGCGCGATCTATATGCGTCTCGCGGTCCAGGGCGGCTTCGAGTACTTCAAGGACCCGACCAAGACCGACGCCGGCCGTCGCGACGGCTATTTCACCATGGGCGACATCGGCTACCTGGACGAGGACGACTACCTGTTCCTGACGGGGCGCAACGCCGAGACCATCATCGCCGGCGGGGTGAACATCTATCCGCAGGAAGTCGACAACGAGCTGATCAAGCACCCGGCCGTCGAGGACAGCTGCACGGTCGGAGTCCCGCACGAGGAACGCGGCGAGGAGGTCCGGGCGGTGATCCAGCTCAAGCCGGGATATGAGCCGAGCGAGGCCCTGAAGCAGGAAATCCTCGCCTTCGCCAACCAGGCGCTGGCCAGGTTCAAGGTCCCCAGGCAGATCGACTTCGCCGCCAGCCTGCCGCGCAGCGAAGCCGGGAAGATCCAGCGCAACAAGGTCCGCGCGCCCTATTGGGAAGGCCGCGCCCGGTCCATCTGACCCCGCCGTCCGGCGTCAGGCGGGCTTGCCGGCCAGGGCGTGGCTCTGGTCGCCGCGATGCAGGACCCGGTCCCCGGGGACGATGGCGTCCAGCGCGATGTCGGTGGCGGTCTCCAGCTCCCGGTAGAGCGGCGCGAAGTCGGTCTCCACGGTCTGGCGCAGCAGGTCGTCGAAGCTGTCGATGACGAAGTAGGTCTGCTGGTAGTCGTCGATGCGATAACGGGTCCGCATCACCCGCTTCAGGTCGAAGGCGATCCGGTTGGGAGAGCGGCTTTCCAGGGCGAACCGGGACTCGCCGAAGCTGGAGACGATGCCCGCTCCGTAGAGTTTCAGGTCGCCGCCGTCCCGGACCAGCCCGAACTCGACGGTGTACCAGTAGAGCCGCGCCAGCTGGTGCATGGCGCCGAACTCCAGGGAGCGCAGCCCGCCCTCGCCATAGGCCTGCATGTAGTCGGCGAACACCGGGTTCGCGAGCAGCGGCACATGGCCGAACACGTCGTGGAAGACGTCCGGCTCCTCCAGGTAGTCGATGTGGTCCGGCGTGCGGATGAACCGCCCGGCGACGAAGGTGCGATTGGCCAGGTGGCGGAAGAACACCTCGTCGGGCACGAGGCCCGGAACCGCCACCACCCGCCAGCCGGTCAGGGCCAGCAGGCGCTCGGAAAGCTCCTCGAAATCTGGCACGCCGGGCTTCGACAGGCGCAGCACGTCCAGGCCCTGCAGGAACTGCGGCGCGACCCGGCCGGGCAGCAGGTCGGACTGGCGCCGGAACAGGCGATCCCACATGGCGTGCTCGGCCGCGGAATAGCTCGGCCAGTCCTGGGGGATCGTCCAGTCCGCCGCGACGCCGGGCGGCGGGGTCGGGGGCAGGGTGGTCTTGGTCGCGCTCATGCCCGCTAGCTTGCGCGTTTCGCGGCGCGATTGCCTTCCAAACTGGAGGCCGAAACGGCCCTTGCGCGAAATGTTTTCGCGCGGCGCCCGCCTTTAGAAGCTGCGATCGCGCGCGCGGGGTCAGCGCGGTGTTTGAGCGGTCGGTCGAGTCATGTCTTCTGCGGCCGGTGGCGCATCGTCCTTCGATCGCCGAGAGCGAGAACCGGATCGTGATGACAGCGACCTATCAGGCCTACGCCCAGCGCGGCGCCAATGCATGGTGGCGCTATCCGCTGGCGCTGGTCCTGGGCTTCGTGCTCACGGTCGTGATCGGCGCCGTGGTCATCGTGGTCGGCCAGGCGCTGAAGGTCGTGCCCTCCGACATGGCCAAGCAGCTCCAGCACCCGGACCACCCCCAGACCTTCTTCCTGCTGACCGGGGTCATGTTCGGCGTGGTGCTGGCGGGCTACGCCCTGGCGTTCCGCATCGTCCACCGCAAGCGGGCCAGGGACCTATTGGGCGCCTGGAGCTGGCGCAGCTTCTGGACGGGCCTGGTGATCTGGCTGGGGGTGCTGGTGGTGACGGCCCTGATCGATTTCGCCATCGCGCCCTCCGGCTTCTCGATCTCGTCAAATCGGCCCACCGCGATCCTGGCGGTCACCGCCGTGGTCGGGCTGGGGGTCCAGACGTTCGCGGAGGAGTTCGTCTTCCGAGGCTACCTCACCCAGGGCCTTTTGCTGGCGTTCAAGCGCCCCGCGCCCGCCGCGATCGTCAGCGGCCTGCTGTTCGGCGCCCTGCACATTCCCAACGGAGCGCCCCAGGCGGCGAGCGCGACCGTGTTCGGGATCGTCCTGGCCCTGATCGCCATCCGCACCGGGGGCCTGGCCTTCGTCTGGGGCCTGCACCTGGTGAACAATCTCTTCGGCGCCCTGGTCCTGGTCTCGAGGGGCGACGCCTTCCGCAACAGCCCGGGCTTCTTCGTCCAGGACACGCCCCAGCTCATGTGGTGGGACGCGCTGCTGGGCGGCGCGGCCCTGATCGCCCTGGCCCTGGTCATGGCCCGGGTCTGGGCGCGGCGCGACGCGGTCTCGAACGCCTAGGACGCCGGCCTGGCCGCGACGGGGGCGGTCGCTCTCATGTCGGCGACGGCGGTCAGGACGACCACGGCGGCGGCGGCCAGCAGTATGCAGACCAGCGCCAGCTCGATCCCGAGCACCGCTTTGGCCTTGGTGAGGAGTTCGTCTCGCTTCATGGGTCGCTCGGGTGCGGTCGGATTACGCCGTTCATGGGGTGATCTCCCCGGCGTTTCAATGCGCATGGCGCCGCACGCTCCGTCCATTGTCTGGCCAAGCGGCTGATTCTGGCGTCCGTTGCCGCTGAGCAGGGGGAGGGCCCATGGCCGACGAGATCTCGACCGGCGCCCCGGAAGCGCCCGCCCCGCCGCCGGGCCTTCGCGCCTGGTGGCGGTTGATGGAGTTCCGGATCGGCGTCATTCCGGCGCCTGTCTTCCTGGTGCTGATCGCCCTGGTGGCGGGCTTCGTGGCGGCGGACAAGGTTCCCTCCGACATCCTGATGAACATCGCCATGCTCAGCCTGGGCGGCTTCGCCTGCGCCGAGATCGGTAAGCGGATACCGTTGATCCGCCAGATGGGCGCCGCCGCCATCTTCGCCACCTTCGTCCCATCCTACCTGGTCTTCTCCCATATCCTCCCGGACCCGGTGGTGGCCTCGATCACCGAGTTCACCAAGGCCTCGAACTTCCTCTACCTGTTCATCGCCGCCATCATCGTCGGCTCGATCTTCGGCATGGACCGCCGGGTCCTGGTTTCCGGCTTCCTCAAGATCTTCGCGCCCCTGGCCCTGGGCTCGGTCGTCGCGGGGCTGGTGGGGATGGGGGTTGGCACGGCCCTGGGCCTCGATCCGAAACACACCCTGTTCTTCGTGATCATCCCGATCATGGCCGGCGGGGTGGGCGAGGGGGCGATCCCGCTGTCGGTGGGCTACGGCCAGATCCTGCACATGGCCTCCGGCGACCTCTTGGCCGAGCTGCTGCCGGCGGTGATGTTCGGCAGCCTGACCGCCATCCTGCTCTCGGGCGGCCTCAACCTGCTGGGCAAACGCCTGCCGCACCTGACCGGCGAGGGCCAGCTCACCATCGGCGAGCACGACGTGCCGCTGGCGAGCGAAGCCGAGGTGCATGTGGCGCCGGCCTCGGCCACCATCGCCGCGGCCGGAATCACGGCGGTCTGCCTCTACCTGACCGGCGCCCTGGCCCAGAAGCTGCTCGGCTGGCCGGGGCCGGTGACCATGCTGTTCCTGGCCGTCCTGCTGAAGCTCGGCCGCGCCATCCCGCCGTCCCTGGAGCAGGGCGCCTTCGCCGTCTATCAGTTCTTCCGGACGGCGGTGACCTACCCGCTGCTGTTCGCCATCGGCGTGGCCATGACCCCCTGGGAGAAACTGATGGCCGCCATCAGCTTCGCCAATGTCGCCACCATCGTCGCCACGGTGTCGGCCCTGATGACCACCGGGTTCGTGACGGCGCGGTTCATCGGCATGTATCCCATCGACGTCGCCATCGTGACGGCCTGCCATTCGGGCCAGGGCGGCACCGGCGACGTGGCCATACTGACCGCGTCGAACCGCATGCAGCTGATGCCGTTCGCCCAGATCGCCACCCGCATCGGCGGGGCGGTGACGGTGACCCTGGCCCTGATCGCGCTGACGCGGTTTCCCGGTCTCTAGCCGAACGGCCTCTCCAGGCTGGGCTGGGGCTCGGTGAACCACGCCGCCCCGGTCTCGGTGACGTGGAAGTGGTCTTCCAGCCGAATGCCGAACTGGTCGGGAATGACGATCATCGGCTCGTTGGAGAAGCACATGCCCGGGGCCAGCGGGGTCTTGTCGCCGCGCACCAGGTAAGGCGCCTCGTGGATCGACAGCCCGATCCCGTGACCCGTGCGGTGCGGCAGGCCGGGCAGGGCGTAGTCGGGGCTCAGGCCCTCGGAGGCCAGGACGCGGCGGGCCACGGCGTCGATCTCCTCGCAGGGAACCCCCGGCTTCACGGCGGCGAAGGCCGCCGCCTGGGCGCGCTTCTCGATCTCCCAGATTCGCCGGTGCTCGGGGCTGGGTTCGCCGAAGGCATAGGTGCGGGTGATGTCGGAGTTGTAGCCCTGCACCCGGCAGCCGGTGTCGATGAGCACGATCTCCCCGTCCTTCAGGGACTGTTCGCCGGGCAGGCCGTGGGGATAGGCGCTGGCCTGGCCGAACTGCACCGCGCAGAACGAGCTGCCGTCGTCGGCGCCCAGGGCCCGGTGCGCCTGGTCGATGAACCGGCGGACCTGGCCGGCGGTGATCCCCGGCGCGAGGATGCGCGCTGCCCGGCGATGGACCTCCAGCGTCATGGCCTTGGCCTGGGCCATCAGGGCCAGTTCCGCCGGCGACTTGATCATCCTGCAGCCGTCGATCACCGGTTGGCCGTCGACCAGTTCGATGTTCCCGGCGGCCTGGCGAAGACCGTTGAAGGCGAAGAAAGGCAGGGCCGGGTCGATGGCCAGGCTCCGGGCGCCGAGGTCCGACAGCGCCCGGGCGGTCAGGTCATAGGGACTCTCATGCTCTTCCCATAGCCGCAGGCTCGCCTCGACGCCGAGCGCGGCCTGCAGCGACCCGAGCTCGAACCGCGGACACACCATCTGCAATTCGCCCCGGATCGGCAGCAGCAGCGCCACCAGGCGCTCGGTCGGATTCCAGGCGACGCCGGTGAAGTACCGCAGGCTGGGTCCCGCGCCGACGATCAGGGCGTCCGCGCCGATCCGCGCCATGAGCTCCCGGGCCCGGGCGATGCGGGCCGCACGTTCTTCGGCGGTGATCCACGGCGCCGGATTTGGCCAGGGGCTGAGCCCGGCCAGTTCGGCCTCGATCGTCGATCCGCCGACCCCGTTCGCCATGCCTGCCTCCACGCTTTTCGGCCTTGCGGCCATAAACCCGATTTCAACGGTACGCGGTCATATTCGTAAACCTTAACCACCGGAAACGGCGGGCGGGAGACCATGACCTCGCGGATGTTGCCCAATTCGAACCTGCGGCCCGACGACCTGTCTGGGCTGAAGGTGCTCGTCGTGGACGACCACGTGAACACCCTGCGCCTGATCGGCGACGTGTTGCGGGCCGGCGGGGTGGGCGTCGTCGAAACGGCCCAGGACGGCCAGCGCGCCCGGGACGCCCTTCGCCTGTTCAACCCGGACATCGTCTTCACCGACGCAAGGATGCCGGTGATGGACGGGCTGGCCTTCGCCCAGTCCGTGCGCCGCGCGGCGGTCCATCCCGATCCCAAGGTGCCGAACCCGCAGGTGCCCATCGTCATGGTCACCAGCCTGCGCAGCGAACAGGACGTTCACATCGCCCGGCGTGCGGGCGTCAATGAGTTCGTGATCAAGCCCTTCACGCCCGCCGCGCTTCTGTCGCGGATCCAGCTGGTGCTGCGCAAGCCGCGGGAGTTCATCATCAGCGAGGCCTATGTCGGCCCCGACCGCCGCCGTAAGGTCGAGCTGAACTATTCCGGCCCTCTGCGTCGCGGCTCCGATCCCGGCGAGGTTGACGACCGCGACGAGCGCCAGATCACCCGCGACACCATCCGGGTCGAGCTGGACGCCACCCGCCGCCTGATCCAGTCGCGCGGGGGCCTGGACCGATCGCTGCTGCAGATGGTCTACCGCGTCGCTCAGCACACCCGCTTCCGCGCCCGCCAGCTCGGCGACCGCCCGATCGAGGCCGCATCCCACGACCTGATCACCTACGTGGAGGCCATGGGCGGCCCCGACGCCTGCGACCCGAAGATCATCGAGGCCCAGTTCAACGCCGTGAGCAGCCTCCTGGTCTCGGTTCCCCCGGAGGAGGCGAGCCCGGTCCCGGCTGTCAGAACGGCTCTGGCGATCTAGTCCGTCCGGCCTATATAAGGGCGCCATGGCCGAAGCCTTCAACGATCTCGCCCTGCCGGCCGAAAAGGCCGCCCGCTACGCCACCGTCGCCGAGGAGATCGCCTCGGTCCTCGACGGCGAGCCCAACCTGACCGCCCGCATGGCCACCATCGCCTCGATGCTGGCCTCGAGCTTCAAGCACTATTTCTGGACCGGCTTCTACGTGGTCGATCCGGACAAGCCGCGGGAGCTGGTGGTCGGGCCCTATCAGGGGACCCTGGGCTGCCTGCGTATCGCCTTCGGGCGCGGGGTCTGCGGCGCGGCTGCGGAGACGGGCAAGACCCAGCTGGTCGCGGATGTCCACGCCTTCCCCGGCCACATCGCCTGCGACGGCCGTTCGGCCAGCGAGGTGGTGGTTCCGGTGTTCGGGCCGGACGGCGAGCTCATCGCCGTGTTCGACGTCGATGCCACCGAGCCCGCCGCCTTCGACGAGACCGACGCGGCCTGGCTGGAGACGATCCTTTCCGCCGCCTTCGGTCGATCCACCAATCCCTAACCCGATCGCGCTAGGGTCCGGACGATGCCGTCCGCGAAGCCCGACCCCCGCGTGAGCCTGATCATCCCCACCCAGCGCCGGCCGGGTGGATTGGAGACCGCCGTTCGCTCCACCTTCCGGCAATCCGGGGTGGACCCGGCCGGCATAGAACTGGTGGTGGTCGACAACGACCAGGTTCCGTCCGCCCAGGCCACGGTGCGGTTGTTGGCCGGCGAGGCTCCGTTTCCGGTGGTCTATGTCCATGAGCCCGAGCCCGGCGTCGCCAACGCCCGAAACGCCGCGATGGCGCAGGCCCGGGGCGGCCTGATCGCCTTCCTGGACGACGACGAGGAGGCGCCCGATGGCTGGCTCGCCGCCCTGTTGTCCGCCCAGGCGCGGTTCGACGCTGATGTGGTGTTCGGTCCGGTGCGGGGGCGGGCTCCGGAGGCCCTGGGGCGCCACCGCGCCTATCTGGAATGGTTCTTTTCTCGGCTGGGACCTGCCGAGGCCCGGCTGATCGACGGCTATCACGGATGCGGCGACAGCCTGCTGCGCCGCGCCAGCCTGCCCGATCCCGTCCGCCCGTTCTCCACCCTTCGCAACCACATCGGCGGCGAGGACGACCTGCTGTTCGGCCAGATGAAGGCCCGGGGCGCGCGCTTCGCCTGGGCGCCTGACGCCTGGGTCTGGGAGGACCCGCAGCCCCAGCGCCTGAGCCTGGCCTACGCCATCCCCCGCGCCTTCGCCTACGGCCAGGGGCCGACCGAGTCCTGCGCCGCCCAGGACCCACCGGACCGGATCGGCATCGCCCGCTGGATGGCCATCGGCCTGGCCCAGGCGGTGGTCTATGGCCTGGTCGCGGGTTTCAAGCGCCTGACCGGTTCCCCCGACTACGCCTTCGTCCTCGACAG
>DASUIJ010000220.1:0-6925 GCA_036279815.1 Phenylobacterium sp.
GTTGAGGTCGGGGTTCATGGCGTCTCCTCGGGTGGGTCCCGCTAGGGCAGGTTTTTCTTGGCGCGGCCTGGTTTGGGCGCGCATGATGCCCGCCAATTAGAACCACCGCCATTTTTCCGGGAGGATATTTTCAGATGGACGCCCAATCCCAATGGACCGGGCTCGACGCCACGCGCCTCGAGCGGATCACCGACCACATCGAACGCAACTATATCGGCCCGCAGAAGATCGCCGGCTGCCAGATCGCCGTCACCCGCCACGGGCACCCGGCCTATTCGCGGTCGTTCGGCAGCATGGACCTCGAGCGCGCCAAGCCGATGCGCGACGACGCCATCTTCCGCATCTACTCCATGACCAAGCCGATCACCTCGGTCGCGCTGATGACCCTCTATGAGAAGGGCTACTTCCAGCTCAACGATCCGGTCAGCCGCTATGTCCCCTCCTGGAAGAACCATCGCGTATGGGTCTCGGGCGAAGGCGACGTGATCAACACCGAGCCCGCGCGCCGGCCCGTCTCGTTCCGCGACGTGCTGTCCCACACGGCGGGCCTCACCTACGGCGGCGGCCTGCCCGGCGTGGGCATCCAGCATCCGATCGACCAGATCTACCGCGACCTGAAGATCCGCAGCGTGGGCGGTCGCGACACCATGATGGAGTTCCTGGACAAGCTGGGCCAGGTGCCGCTGCGCTATCAGCCGGGCGAACAGTGGATGTACTCCCTGGCGACCGACGTCTGCGGGGCCCTCGTCGAAGTGATCTCCGGAAAGCCCTTCGCCCAGTATCTGGAGGAGGAAATCTTCGCCCCCCTGGGAATGAAGGACACTGCCTTCCACGTGGCCCCCGACAAGGTCGACCGCTTCTGCGCCAACTATCAGCGCGGTCCCGACAAGAAGCTGAAGCTGATCGACGACCCGGGCGCGTCGACCTTCACCAGCGATCCGGGCTTCAAGTCCGGCGGCGGCGGCCTGACCGGCACGACGGCCGACTACATGCGCTTCTGCGAGATGCTGCGCCGGGGCGGCGAGCTGGAAGGCGCGCGAGTCCTCGGGCCGCGTACGCTCGAGATGATGCACATGAACCACCTGAAGGGCGGCAAGGACCTCACCCAGCTGGCGCTCGGCACCTTCTCCGAGACGGCCAACGAAGGCGTGGGCTTCGGCCTGGGATTCGCCTCCACCCAGGGCGTGGTGGAGACCGGCGCGCTGGGCGCCGGCGATTTCTACTGGGGCGGCGCGGCGTCGACCATCTTCTGGGTCGACCCGAAGGAAGACCTGAGCGTGGTGTTCATGACCCAGCTGATGCCGTCGGGAACCTTCAATTTCCGCGGCCAGCTGAAGAGCCTGATCTATTCGGCGATCATCGACTGAGCCGTGTCCGGGATCGCTGGCCCTCGGTCAGCGATCCCGGGCGCGCTCGCCGGTCAAGGCCCGGAGACGGGGCCCTGGATTCCGGCGCGCCGCGGGCGAAGATGGGCCCGAAAAGCGAGCTGCCCCCCACAATCGGCCAGACAAACCGCCTCGGCGATGCGGGTGAGGTTTCGCAACATGGGCCCACCCTCCATATGACGGTTGTTAAGGTTTCTGGCCCAGAAAGAATCGCTTGAGCGGAGCCACCCCGATGCCCATGTCCCTCGCCGCCCTGGAAGCCGAACTGAAGGCCGCCTTCCCGGACGCTGAGATCAAGATCGACGACCTGGCCGGCGACGGCGACCACTATCGCGCGCGGATCGTGTCCCAAGCCTTCGCGGGCCTGAACCGGGTGAAGCAGCATCAACTGGTCTACGCAGCCCTCAAGGGCAAGGTGGGCGGAGAGTTGCATGCGCTGGCGCTCGAGACCCTCGCGCCAGCCTAGGGGGCCTTATGCGCTATCGGCCGTTCGGGGTGACAGGCAAGGCGGTCTCGTCCGTCAGCCTGCTGCTGCGCGAAGCGCCGAACATGACCACGCCCCAGTCCTGGCGGGCCATGGTCTACGCGGCCATGGAAAACGGCATCAACTGCTTCGAGATCAGCGCCGGCCTGGACGTGGGGGCGTTGGGCGTGGGCGAAGCGCTGCGGGCGGTGGAGCGGCGCCTGATCTTCCTGTCCTGGCGCCTGCGGGGCGACGGCAGGCATCCGATGAGCGCGCAGGCCATCGCGGCCAGCGTCCGCGCCGGGCTGGAGCGCACGGGGGCCGGCTATTTCGACCTCCTGTCCATGGACGAGGCGGCCTACCAGACGCTGGAGCCTGACGCCCACGGCTATCTGGCCGAGCTGCGCGCGTCCGGCCACTGCCTGCAGCTGGGCATCGTCGGCGACGGCGACGCGGTGGACGCCTGCATCAAGTCGGACGCGTTCGACGTGATGGCGACCCCGTTCAACCTGACCTCGGACTGGAAGGCGCGGCGCCGGGTCCGCGAGGCGGCCGACCGCAACATGACCATCATGGCCTACGACGCCTTTCCGCCGGCCCAGATCCGCACGGGCGGCGGCGGCGGCGGTGGGCAGAGCCGGGCCGGATCGATCCTCAGGCGCGCGCCGGAGCCGCTGTCCGGCGCCGGGACCTACGCCTTCCTTCACCAGACCTCGAGCTGGACGGCCGAGGAGCTGTGCCTGGCCTACCTGCTGACCGAGCCGACCTTCGCCACGGTGCAGGTGGAGGCGTTCCGCCCCGAGAGCATCGCCCGGGTCGCCGCCGTCACCGATCGCGACCTGCCCACCGGCGTCGCAGCCCAGATCGAGATGGCCCGCTTCTCCGCCGATCGTCAGGAGCGCAAGCGCGCCTGAAGCACGCACCCGCTTGACCAGGGCCCCCCGGCTCCCTAGCTCTCAGGCGACCCATTCGTCGAAAGACTTGAATCATGACCGACGTCGCGACCGAAAACCCCGCACACGAATTCATCGGCAAGACCATCGCCTCCAATGCGGTGGTGCTGTTCATGAAGGGCGTGCCCGAACAGCCCCGTTGCGGCTTCTCCGCCATGGTGGTGCAGGTGCTGGATCACATGGGCGTCGACTTCGTCGGCGTCGACGTGCTGCAGGACGACTCCCTGCGCGAAGGCATCAAGAGCTTCTCCGACTGGCCGACCATCCCTCAGCTCTACGTTAAGGGCGAGTTCGTCGGCGGCGCCGACATCGTCAAGGAGATGTTCCAGACCGGCGAACTCAAGACCCACCTGACCGAACAGGGCGTGCTGGCCTAGACCTGGCGCCGGGCGGTTCATGTCCAAGCTCCTTGAACCGCCGGAAGGCCAGCAGGTCTTCAGCCTCACCTTCACCCCCAAGCCGTCGGACATCGACGACAACGGCCATGTGAACAACGTGGTCTATCTCGACTGGGCCCAACAGATCGCCATCGCCCACTGGGAAGCCCGCCAGCCGCCCGAAGACCAGGCCCGCTGGGCCTGGATCTGCCTGCGCCACGAGGTCGACTATCGCCGCGCCCTGATGCCCGGCGAGACCGCCCAGGCCCGCACCTGGGTCGCCACCGCGCCCGACGGCCCCCGCTTCGACCGCTTTGTCCGCATCGACGGTCCCGACGGCGCCATGTGCGCCCAGGCCAGGACCACCTGGTGCCTCATCGAGCAGGCCTCCGGACGTCCCAGGCGCGTACCGCCCGAGATCGTGGCGCGTTTCGTCTGAAGCGTCAGCTGCCCGGCCCGGTCCAGGGATAGAACGGGTTCAGCAGGAACAGCGGCGTCCGCCGCGCCACGCCCAATTCCTCATAGGTGAAGCTCAGGTCCGTGTGGCCCATGGCGAAGGACTTGCACGGGTCGAGCCGCCTGCGGCCGAACGCCAGGGTGACCGCCTCCCCCTTCCGCTCCACGAAGAACGCGAAGTCTTCCTTCCGGGTGCAGCCATTGGACGAGACCCGGATCGTCAGGGCGTCCCGCCCGGCGCTGGCCGAATAAAGCGGTTCGAGCTCGCCCAGGGACGACCCGGCCGGGGCCACGATCGGCGGAGCGGCGGTGGCGCAGCCGGACAGGAGCGCCATTCCGGCCAGGATCACGAAGCGACGTTGCATCGACGCAGTTCGCCACAAACCGCCGCGGCCCTCAAAGGAAAAGGGCCCCGGCTTTCGCCGAGGCCCTCCAATTCCATCCGGTCCCGCCGCCTACTGCTTGTAGCTGAGGCGGAAGTAGAAGAACCGGCCCGGCGCGTCATAGGCGTTCGGGTCGTAGTTGTTCAGGCCGCAGGTGATGCAGCCGGGGGGATCCTTGTCGAACAGGTTGTTCACACCCGCCGCGAAGCTGAAGCCCTCGAGGAACTCAGGCGCATAGCGGACCTGGGCGTCGAAGTAGGTCACGGCGTCCAGCTTGTTGTCGCCGGCGCCGGGCTCGGTGATGCTCGACAGGTAGCGGGCCGAGGCCGTGGCGCCCCAGGCCCCCTTGTCCCAGTCGACCGAGAGGGTCGACTTGGTTTCCGGATAGGCCTGGTCCGGGCTGCCCCGTTCCGTGCCTTCACGCTTGATGCCGGCCAGACCCGTGGAGGTCGGGACCTTTTCGGTGAACTCCAGCAGGAAGCTGGTGTTCGAACGCACGCCGAAGCGGCCGAACGAGGTTTCCGGCGACTGATAGAGGATGTTCAGGTCCACCGCCCGGGTCTTGATCCCGCCGATGTTGATCAGCGGATTGGAGATGCCGGCCACGGCGCCCGACACGGTGCGGGTGATGGTGGCGCAGGACAGGGCGTCGCCCGTCTGGGCGCAACGGTCCAGCAGGGTCTGGCCGTTCTGGGCCTGGATCGCGTCGTCCAGCTCGATGTCGGCATAGGTCACCTCGATCGAACCGCCGCTGGCCCACGAGGCCGTCTTCAGCGCGGCGGGCTCCCAGACGATGCCGTAGGTGCGGGCTTCGCTGGTCTCGGGGACCAGGCGGGTGTTGCCGCTGGTGATCACCGAGATCTGCGGGTTGAGCTGGGTGTAGGTCCCGGCCGCCGGCACGCCGTGGGCGATACAGTTGGCTTTGACGTTGTCCGCCTTGGCCAGCAGGTTCGAGCAGGGGTCGTTGACCTCCTGGTCGAAGCGCGAGGCCGTGCCGAACAGTTCGCCGATGGTGGGCGCGCGGAAGCCCTGGCCCCAGGAGGCGCGGACCAGCACGTCCTCGACCGGACGCCAGGCCAGGCCGGCCTTGTAGGTCGAATCCCGCCCGGAGGTGGAATAGTCGAACCAGCGGCCGGCCACCGAGGCGTCCAGGCGATGGAAGAACGGGGCGTCCTTGATCAGGGGCACGGACAGTTCGGTGTAGAACTCATCCACGTCGATGGAGCCCCGCGCCGGCTGGGCCGGGATGTCGGAGGACAGGCCCGCGGCCACGATGGCGTCGGGCTGGAAGAAGCCTTCGTTCTCGCGGTGCTCGTAACCCGCCGCGATGCCCAGAGGGCCGGCCGGCAGGTCGAACAGGTCGCCGGTGATGTTGAAGCTGTAGTCGTGAAGCTCCTGCTCGGACACGTCCTGCTGGGTGAAGCCGATGAAGGCCAGCATCGCCGGGGTGATCGTCCCTTCGCCGCCGAAGATGTTCAGCGGCACGCACGAGCCCGTGCACCCGGCGACAGGCCCCAGGGCCTGCTGAACGCGCTGGGCGTTGACGTTGCCGGTGAAGGTCTGCTCGGCGCGGTTACGCGAGATCACAGCGTTGGCGTCCCAGAAGAAGGTCCGCCCGGCCGCTTCGATCTGGCCTTCCAGGGTCGCCGTGAAGTTCCAGGTGTTGACGTCCTGCTCGTAGTGACGCGGGCCGTTCTCGATCAGGCGGCGGCCGATGAAGGCATAGGTGCCCTGCTGCAGGGTGAAGCCGAAGGGGTTGTAGGGGTTGGTGGCGTCGACGGCGACCGTATCGAGCAGGTTGCCGTTGCCGGCGTCGGGGCCGACGAACAGCGGCAGGGGCGCAGCCTGGTTGGCCGAGCGACGGTTCACATAGGAGCCGCGGACCCGCAGCCGCAGGGTGTCGGTGAAGTCGTGGGTCACCGAGGCGAACAGGCTGGTCCGCTCCGAGGGGCTGACGATGTAGTTGTAGGGCTGGAAGTTGAAACGATCGATGGGCGTGAAGATCTTGTAGCTCGACCCGGCGCCGGTGGGCGAGGCGGGCAGATAGGTGGGCCGCTGGCCGACCGCGAGCGCGTTCTTCAGGGTCAGGTCCAGGTCCTGGTTGGTGTTCGGGTCATGGACGATGAACCGGCCCAGCGGGGTGCCGGAGCTGCAGCCGCCGCCGAGGCACGAGGTCGCGCCGGGGCTCGGGAACTTCGAGATGTCGCGATCGCCCGACAGCACCGATTCCTGCTTGATGTAGCCGCCGCCGACCACGATCGTCGTGCGGTCCTGGCTGGCGCCCCAGGAGACGTTGAACTCCTTGGACAGGCCGTCGCCGTCGCCGTAGCCGCCGATCTGGCCCGAGGCCTGGAAGCCGTCCTGCTGCTTCTTGGTGATGATGTTGACCACGCCGGCGATGGCGTCGGAGCCGTAGATCGGCGAGGCGCCTTCCTGCAGCACCTCGACGCGGGAGATCATCGGCGAGGGAATGGTGTTGAGGTCCACCGAGCCGGGCACGCCCGAGGCCGAGGCGCCGGGGACCCAGCGCAGGCCGTCGACCAGCACCAGCACGCGGCGCGAGGACAGGTAGCGCAGGTCGATCTCAGCGGCGCCCGCGCCGACCCCGCCGCCGTCCGGCGGGTTGCCGAAGTTGCCGGAGTTGTTGAACTTGGAGTTCAGGCCGCCCGAGGCGACCGGCAGGCGCTGAAGGATATCGGCGGTCGAGGACAGGCCGGTCTTCAGGACCTCGTTCTCACCGATCTGGATGACCGGCTGGTTCTGCTCCAGCGGGCTCGTGCGGATGCGCGAGCCGGTGACCACAACCTCTTCGACCGCCGTATCCTTGGCGGTTTGCGCGTCGGCCGCCCCGGCGGCGAACACGCCGAGGGCAAGCGCCGCTGCGCTCGTCATTAATCTTCTCATATCA
>DASUIJ010000221.1:0-2063 GCA_036279815.1 Phenylobacterium sp.
CGCCAGGATAGGCTTGGGAGGGCCCCATCCATGAACCCCATCGCCACGGCCCAGTACGGACTTTTCGCCGCCACCCGCCGCTTCGAGGCCTCCGCCGAGCGGACGGCCCGCCTGGGCGATTCCGGCTTCGACGTCGACTACGGCTCCGAAGTGGTCGAGCAGGTCCAGGCCAAGCACGAGTTCAGCGCCAACCTGGCGGTGATCCGGACGGCCGACGACATGGCCCGGAGCCTGCTCGATATTCTCGCCTGAGAAGGCGGCGGGTCCGCGCCCGTCAGTTGAGGCTGTGCTTGAGCCGGCTGACCTCGTCATGGTCTGACTTGATCTCGTGGAAGGCGCGGCTGACCAGGTCGCGCACATTGGCCGGCAGGTCCTGATCGCCGACGGCCTTCTCGAACTTCGCCTTGATGAAGTCCTCGCCGCGCTCGACTTCGTTGATGATCGCCTTCTCGTCATGGCCGAGGATCGCGGCCTTCAGGTCGACGAACTTGTTGTGCGCCTTGCCCAGCAGCGACTGGTCCTGCTCAGGTTCGCCGCCGAAGCTGCGGACTTCCTGCTGCAGCTCGCCCGTGAGCTTCATGCGCTTCAACGACCGCTCGGAGAACATCGTCTTGTAGCGGGTGTCCTCGCTGCTCTCGGCCGCTTCCTTGTAGCCGTGGGCGCTGTCGAGGGTGGTTTCGATCAGGCTGTTCAGAACCTTGACGGCGTGTTCCTGGGTCGAGCTCATGGGGTGATCCTTCATGCCGGCCGGGATGGCCGGCGTCTGGACCTGCTAACCCCCGGGCGGCGCACCTGTTCCACACCGACCTCCCCCGGCGCCTGGAAGGGGCAGGCAGCGTCCGTCGAGATCGTCGGGGGTCCGGATGCGCAGGATGGCCGCCAGGGTCGGGGCGATATCGACCGTCTCCACCGGCAGAAACCGGGTCTCGCCTGCGGCGCCCGGCCACCAGAACAGCATCGGCACCTGGCGGTCATAGTCCCAGGGCGTTCCGTGGCCGGAGAGCAGGCCGCCGGGGACGGCCGGCGACAGGGTGGACTGCGGCTGCAATGCCGCCACAACGTCGGGCGAGCGGCCGCGATAGGTGCTCTCGGCGAACCGTTCCTTCAAGGTCAGCTCGTCGGGCGGCACGCCCTTGCGCACATCTGTCTTCAGGAGCTCGTCCTGGGTGAAGGCGGCGGCCACTTCCGGCTGGGCCGCCAGAACCCGCGCGGCGGCCTCCGCCACCCGGGCCTTATCGGCCTCCGGAACGCCCACGATGTTGGCCTCCTCCACCGAGCCTTGCAGCGGCGGCCCGGCCAGGCCCAGCTCGCTCATCAGCACCCGGTTCACCCGCCCCATCACCTCGGCGGAACTGATCCGCCGGGCCATGGGAAAGCCCTGGGATTGCAGCCGCTCGACGAAGTCGGACCCGCCGTGGTCGGCGCTCAGCACCACCAGATAAGGCACGTGCAGCTTGTCCAGGTCGGTGAACAGCCGCCCGATCGTCTCGTCCAGGCGATGCAGTTCCTCGCACATCTCCGGCCCGCGGGTCCCGTATCGGTGACCTATGAAGTCGGTGGCCGAGAAGCTGACGGCCAGCAGGTCCGTCCCCGGTCCCTGCCCCAGCCTGTAGGACTTCACCAGATGCCGGGCGGCGTCGCCGGTGAGTTCGTCCGCGGCCGGCGAGTTCATGATGTTGGACTTCAGGACCGCCGGCTTGTCGGACACCCCCCAGGTCTCGGGCGGGAGCCTGGATCGCCAGGTCTTGCCGGCGAAGGTCCACGACGAGTCCTTGGCGCGGCAGTCGGCGTGGCGATAGGTCCACTGCGGCCTGGCGTTCCAGACCTGGGCGGTCCGGGCGTTGTAGGCCGCGATGGGGGCCAGCGCCTTGGCCGCGTCGCCGCCCGGCGGCATGTAGGTGGTGAAACCGTAGCCCTCGACCAGCCAGTAGGCGCCATCCGGATTGTGGCCCGCCATGTTGATCGCTGCGCGGTCCTTGCCCGACACCGCCACCACACGGCTGGCCGGCGAGGCGACCTTGAGCCAGTCGCCCAGCGTGGTCGCCAGCAGGCGTTTGGGCCCC
>DASUIJ010000222.1:0-2650 GCA_036279815.1 Phenylobacterium sp.
TGTGAGCCCGTCGAACTGGATATGACGCCGAAGCTCGACGCCGAAGACATTCTGACGGACCCGGACGCGTTGCGCGGGCTGCGGCTGCTGGTGGTGGATGATGATCCCGCCAACCGGGAACTGGTGCGGCTGATCGTCGAACCCTTCGGCGTACAGGTCACGGAGCCCGGGAGCGGCTCGCAAGCCGTGAGCGCGGCGCGAGCCGACCCGTTCGACATGATCCTGATGGATATCCGGATGCCGGAAATCGACGGCCCAACGACTGCGAATATCATCCGCTCCAAGCCGGGGCGGAACGCCTCGACCCCAATGATTGCGTTCACCGCAGACCTTGTCGGCGGAATGCCCGCAACCTGGACACCCATGTTCGACGGCATGCTGGCGAAGCCGATCGTCCCGACCGACCTTGTCCTCCTACTGGCGACGCGCCGGCCCGGCGGCGCACGTCAGCGAAGCATCACCCTACCTACGTAGCTGATTTTACTATGCTTTTCCACCGGATCGCGCACGACCGCGCGCGGAATGATGGTGCCCCAGGCCGGACTCGAACCAGCACGCCTCTCGGCAATAGATTTTGAGTCTACCGCGTCTACCATTTCGCCACTGGGGCCCAGCGGGGCCGGCAATCTAGCGGCGGAACCGGGGCCTGCAACCCCTCTCGTGGACGCCGGCGCGCGGAATGGTCGCGGCTTGCGCTGGATCAATTCGCCCCGCGCCTCGCGGGCGATCATTGAACCTCACTCGACGCAGCCATATCTTAATGATAATCACTCGCAAGAGTAACGCGCGACGCGCGAGGATTGCGGAATGAACGATTTGTCGATGGACCGCACGGCTCTGATGGAGGCCGGCCCCGCCGAGGCGGTGGTCGTGCGGCTGGGCGACGCCGAACTGGGCGCGCGCGGGACCATCGTCGAGGTTCGCGCCGAGGTCGGCGAGGTCGATCACGGGGTCGACGCCGCCGAGCTGCAGCGCCGGCTCCTGGAATTCGGCTTCGTGGAAGGCGCCCGGATCGAGGTGATCCACGAGGGCGCCATCGGCCACGATCCCATCGTCGTGCGGCTGGACGACATGCGCGTGGCCCTGCGCCGCCGCGACGCCGGCGAGGTGCTGGTGCTGCTGGACCGCACACCGGCGGCCCGATGAGCGAGGCCGTCCTCGGCCCCTCGCGCATCGCGCTGGTGGGCAACCCCAATTCCGGCAAGACCGCCCTGTTCAACGCCCTGACCGGCGCGCGCCAGAAGGTGGCCAACTATGCCGGCGTCACGGTCGAGCGGAAGGAAGGCGTGGTCACCACGGCCGGCGGCCGCCACATCCACGTGCTGGACCTGCCCGGCACCTATTCCCTGCGCGCCCGCAGCCCCGACGAGGTGGTCACCCGCGATGCGGTCCTGGGCCGCTTGACCGGCGAGACGCCCCCCGACGTGATCGTCTGCGTGGCCGACGCCACCAACCTGCGCCTGGTCCTGCGGCTGATCCTGGAGCTGAAGGCCGTCGGCCGTCCCCTGGTCCTGGCCCTCAACATGTACGACATCGCCCAGCGCCAGGGCCTGAGGATCGACATCGAGGGCCTTTCGCGGGAAATCGGCGCGCCGATCGTCACCACCGTGGCCACCCGCAAGCGCGGCATCGACGACCTGATCGCCCAGGTGGACGCCACCGCCCTGGCCGCGAGCCCGGTGGGCGACAGCGCCTGGCGCGAGCCCGACGCCAGCCAGATCCGCGACGCCCATCGCGAAGCCCAGCGCATCATGCGCGCCTATGTGCGCCCGCCGGAGCGGCCCGACACCCTGACCGGCAAGGTCGACAGCGTGCTGCTGCATCCGGTCTGGGGCCTGGCGATCCTGCTGGCGCTGCTGCTGGTCATGTTCCAGGCGGTGTTCACCTGGGCGACCCCGATCATGGACCTGATCGACGGGGGCTTCGGCGCTCTCGCCGCCGGCCTGAACCAGGTGATGCCCGCGGGCTGGTTCCGCAGCCTGCTGGCCGACGGGGTGATCGCGGGGGTGGGCAGCGTGCTGGTCTTCCTGCCGCAGATTCTGATCCTGTTCCTGTTCATCATCATGCTGGAGGACTCCGGCTACATGGCCCGGGCCGCCTTCCTGATGGACAAGATCATGGGGGGAGCGGGCCTCCACGGCCGCGCCTTCATCCCGCTGCTCTCCAGCTTCGCCTGCGCCATCCCCGGCATCATGGCGACGCGGGTGATCGATTCCCGGCGCGACCGGCTGACCACCATCCTGGTGGCGCCGCTGATGACCTGCTCGGCCCGCATCCCCGTCTACACCCTGATCATCGGGGCGGTGATCCCTCACAGGACGGTGCTGGGCTTCGTCAGCCTGCAGGGCCTGGTGATGTTCGGACTCTACGCCTCGGGCATTCTCTCGGCGCTGGGCGCGTCCTTCGTCATGCGGCGCTTCTTCTGGCGGGGCATGAGCGAGCCCTTCATGATGGAGCTGCCCACCTACAAGGCGCCCGATCCGACCAATGTGCTGCGCAACCTGCTGCTGCGCGGCCAGATCTTCATCAACCGGGCGGGCCGGATCATCCTGCCCCTGATGGTGCTGGTCTGGTTCGTCTCCACCTTCCCGGTAGCGCCCGCCGGCGCCGCGGGACCGGCCATCGACTACAGCTTCGCCGGCATCATCGG
>DASUIJ010000223.1:0-6660 GCA_036279815.1 Phenylobacterium sp.
AGGCGACGCCAAGGATTGTCGGTGGATTCCGATCGCCGCAAGGACCGGCCGGGATTCATCGGGTCACCTCGCAGGCCATCGGACCTCACTCGTGCCGCAGGGCGTCCATGGGGTTGAGCCCCGCCGCCCGCCGGGCCGGGAAATATCCGAACAGGACGCCGATCACGGCGGAGAAGAAGAAGGCGACGACATTGATGGTCGGGTCGAAGATGAACGGCACCTTGAGCATCGGCGCGAGCGCCAGGCTCGCCCCCAGGGCGATGGCCAGGCCCAGGAGACCGCCCAGACAGGCCAGCACCACGGCCTCGACCAGGAACTGCAGCAGGACTTCGCGGGCCATGGCGCCGATCGCCAGCCGGATGCCGATCTCCCGCGTCCGCTCCGTCACCGACACCAGCATGATGTTCATGATCCCGATGCCGCCCACCAGCAGGCTCACGGCGGCCACCGCCGCCAGCAGGGCGGTCAGGGCCTGGGTGGTGCCCTGCAGGGTCTCGGAGATCTGCCGGGTGTCGAAGATGTTGAAGTCGTCCGCCTCCTTGAAATCCAGGCGTCGCCGCTCCCGCAGCAGGGACTTGATCGAGGCCTGGACGGCGTCCGACGCATAGGCGGGGTCCACCGACACCATGATCATGCTGACGTTGCGGGTGCCGGTGATGCGGCGCTGCACCGCCTTCACCGGCATGATCACCACGTCGTCCTGGTCGCCGCCGAAGCCCTGTCCGCGCGAGGCCAGGGCGCCCACCACCTCGCAGGAGAGGTTGCGGATGCGGATGAGTTCGCCGATGGGGTTTTCGTCGCGGAAAAGGTTCTTCCGGACGGTCGCGCCGATGATGCAGACGGTCTTGCCGGCCGTCTCCTCCGCGGGCGTGAAGACCCGCCCGTCCGCGATGCGCCAGGACTGGGCCGCGAAGTAGCCGCCTGTGGTGCCGTAGATCGACGTCGACCAGTTGGCCGCGTTGTGGACGGCCAGGCCCGACGACTGGATCTGGGGCGCGACCTGCTGCAGCCCCGCCACCTGCTGCCGGATCGCCTCGACGTCGTCCTCGTCGAACGGCCTGGGCTGCGCCCCGCCTCCGCCGCGCCCGAACCCCTGGCCGGGACGGATCTGCAGGATGTTGGCGCCCAGGCTGGAAATCTGCTGCTGCACGGCGGCGGTGGTGCCGTTGCCCAGCGTCACCATGGTGACCACCGAGCCCACGCCGATCACGATGCCGAGCACGGTCAGGAAAGACCGCATCAGGTGCCGCCGGATCTCCCGCACCGCCAGGGCGAAGGTCGTGATCAGCACGTCCGTCACGACGGCGCTCCCACCGGCCGGCCACGGGACACGACGCTCTCGACCAGGCCGTCACGGAACTTCACCGTCGTCCGGGCGAAGGCCGCCATGTCCGGCTCGTGGGTCACCATCAGGATGGTGATGCCGAGCTCGTGGTTGAACGCCTCCAGCAGCCGCATGATCTCGAGGGAGCGCTCGGTGTCGAGGTTGCCGGTCGGCTCGTCCGCCAGCAGCACCTCGGGTTCGGTGACGATGGCGCGGGCGATCGCCACCCGCTGCTGCTGCCCCCCGGAAAGCTCGGCGGGCGTGTGATCGGCCCATTCCACCAGCCCCACCTTGCGCAGCGCCTCCAGCGCGGTCGCGCGGCGGGTCTTCTTCGGCTCGCCGCGATAGAGCAGCGGAAGCTCCACGTTCTCGAGGGCGCTGGTCCGCGGCAGCAGGTTGTAGCCCTGGAACACGAAGCCGAGGTAGCGGCGGCGCAGCAGGGCCCGCTCGTCCCGGGTGAGCTTCTCCACCCGGATCCCCTTGAACCGGTATTCGCCGTTGGTCGGGACGTCGAGGCAGCCCAGGATGTTCATCATGGTCGACTTGCCGGACCCGGAAGGGCCCATGACCGCGACGAAGTCCCCGGCCTGGATGTCCAGGTCGATCCCTTTCAGGGCCTGGAACGCGGTGGCGCCGGTTCCGAAGGTCTTGGTCAGGCCCCGCAGGACGATCAGCGGCTCCGCCGTCATTTCGAACCCGCGGAACCGTTCCGGGCCAACTGTCCCGTGACGACCTTGAGCCCGGCCGCGAGCCCTCGGCCCGAGACCTCGGTCTGGCTGCCGTTGCTGTCGCCCACCTGAACCGACAGCGCCTTTAGCGTTCCGTCGTCCTGGAGGACGTAGATCTGCTGGCGGCTGCCGCGCCCGATCGTCACGTCGCGAGCCTGCCGCCCCTGGCGGCCCGGGCCGCCTCGGGGCATCAGCATGCTGGTCACCCCGCCCCCCGCCGCCGCGGTGGCTCCCGCCGGCGTGAACCGCAGGGCGGCGTTGGGGACCAGCAGGACCCCGCGCTTCTCGGCGGCCACGATCGCCGCGGTCGCCGTCATGCCCGGCCGCAGGGCCAGGTCTCCGTTGTCGGCGGTCAGCACGGCCGTGTAGGCGACCACCTGGCCCGCGCTGCTTGAGCCGGTGGTGGCCGAGGTGCTGGCCCCGAGGTTCAGGCGCTTGACCCGCGCGCTGAAGGTCCGGCCCGGATAGGCGTCGACCTGGAAGGTGGCGCGCTGGCCGTCCTTCACCTGGCCCACATCGGCCTCGTCGACCTTCACCTCCAGCTGCATCCGCGCAAGGTCCTCCGCCAGGACGAACAGCACCGGGGCGTTCAGGGAAGCGGCCACCGTCTGGCCAGGCTCCACCGATCGCGAAAGCACCACGCCGGTGACCGGAGATCGGATGATCGCCTTGGAGAGCTGGGTCCTGTTGGACGAGAGCTCCGCCTGGACCCTGGCCACGGACGCCTGGGCCACGCGGAGACTGGCGGCGGCCCGCGCCCGCTCGCCGCGCGCCACGTCCAGCTCCGTGGCGGCCGGAACCCTGCCGCCGGAGAGGCGGTGAACCTCCTCCAGCCGTGCGAGATTGGCGCTGGATTGGGTCACGGTCGCCTGGGCCTGGGCCACGCTGGCCTGGGCCGAGGCCAGCGCCGCCTCGCTCTGCTTGATGGTGTCCTGGAGACGCGAGGTGTCCAGGCGCGTGAGGATCTGGCCACGGGTGACGCGGTCGTTGTTGTCGACATAGACGTCGGTCACGGTCCCGGAGAGCTCCGAGCCGACCTCCACCTGGTTGGTGGGCTGCAGGTTTCCGGTGGCGGAGACGGTCACCCGTAGGTCCCCGCGCTCCACCGGGACGGTCGCGTACCGGGGCGCGTCGCCTGAACCGCGAAGCAGCAGCCAGGCCACGAACAGGACGAGGACCAAGCCGGCCACGATCGCCGCCAGGATCCACGGGCGAGTGAAGAGGGAGCGCCGCTTCACGCCGAGGAGCTGGTCGAGTTGGGCGCGGGCCCCGGATTCCGGACCGGACGTCTTGTCCATCATTGTCCCCTAGGGTGCGGTGATGCTGGAAGGTGGCGGCGCGGCTTGCCATCCCCCGCCCAGGGCCTTGTAGAGCTGGACCGCGGCGACGGCCCGGTCCGCCCGCGCCGACGCCAGGCTGTCCTGGCTCGACAGCAGGGTCCGCTCCGACTCGAGCAGGGACTGGAAATCGGTCAGGCCGGTGCGGTACTGAAGGCGCGCAAGGTCCGCGGAATTGCGGGCCGCCGCATCCGCGGCGACGAGGCTTGTCTCCCGCCGCTCGGCCGCGTCCACGGCCACCAGGGCGTTCTCCACGTCTTCCAGCGCCGTCAATACGGTCAGGCGGTACGAGGAAAGGGCGGCGGCGGTCGACGCGCGCTGCCCCTCGACCGCGGCGCGAATCCGCCCGCCACGGAAGATCGGCGCGGTGAGCGCCGCGACCAGGCTGCCGACCGCGTTGTCCGCCGCAGCCGACAGGGATCCCCCCGAACCGGCGAACGAGCCGCTCAGCGCCAGGGCCGGATAGAGCTGGGCCTGCTCCACGCCGATCCGCGCCGTTTCGGCCGCCAGGGTCCTCTCGGCCAGGGCCACGTCCGGACGCCGTCGAACCACCTCGGCCGGAATGGCGGCCGGGAACACCGCCGGAGCGGCCGGCGACGCGGTCGGCGGGACGAGCAGGGCCTCCACCGCGCCCGGCGGCTCTCCGAGCAGCACGGCCAGGCGATTGGCGGCGGCGGCATAGGTCGCCTGCTGGGTGGGAACGCCGGCGGCCGTCTGGGCGCGGAGCTGGCGCGCCTGCTCGAGATCCCGCGACCCCACAAGGCCGGCCTGGACCCGCCAGCCCACGATCTCCACGGTGTCGTCCAGATAGGCGAGGCTCTCCCGGGCGATGCGCAGGCGGGTCTGCGCCCTGCGCGCGTCCAGATAGTTGAGCGCGATCTCGGCGGCGATGGACAGCTGGACGGAATGGAGGCTGGCTTCGGCGCCCTGGGCGCTCGCGCGCGCCGCCTCGACGGAGCGGCGCACGCCGCCGAAGACGTCGACCTCGTAGGCGGCGTCGAAGCCGGCCTGGTAGCTGGTCCGGTCCTCGGTGGCGGAACCCCTGGCCGACGCGCCGAGGCTCGGAAGCAGCCCGCCGCGCGCCGCCGCGAGACTGGCGCGAGCCTGGCGCAGCCGCGCGCCCGCACGATCGACGTCGAGGTTGGCGGCGAGGCCGCGCTCGACCAGCGCCGTCAGGGCCGGGTCGTCGAAGGCCCGCCACCAACGGGCGAGATCGGCCTGCGGGGATACGGCCACAGGGGTGGAGAACTGCTGGGGAACCTTCAGTTCGGAGGCGCTCGGCGCGCGATAGTCCGGTCCCGCCGCGCATCCGGCGCAGAGGCCCAGCAGGGTCAGGGACAGGACCAGGCGGGACGACGCCATCTTCAGCGACGCGGCGCCGACGTGCGTCGGGGAGTCGATGAAATCCGCGTCCCTGACCACTTGTCCGCGCTCGCTGAGATACGTCGCCATGAAAGACGGCTGCCTAGGTCATCTTCCACTCAACGATCCCTCTCCGTTGTGATCCAGCGCAAGGGATCGCCATGGAGAACGCATGGAACTCAGCGTTGGATGCTTGGTGAGCACCCCGGGGGAGGGCCTCAATTCAGCCTGGGCTCCAGACCTCCAGGTCCCTGATCTTGCGGACCGTCACCGTGATCCGTTCGCGTTCGCCGGAGCGGCGTTCGACCAGCAGCCGCGCCACCTGGGAGTCGTCATGGAAAACGAAGCCCTTGATGGCGTCGAGGATCGCCTTGGCCAGGTTGTCCAGGTCCATCCAGGGCGGATCGCCCACATAGTCCATGACGATCTCCACCGAGAACTCTCCCCAGGCCGGCCGCGAGCCCCGCCAGGCCTTGCGGAAGAACTCGTAGATCAGCGGCTTGTAGTAGCGGCTCTGGGTGGTCAGGCCGTCGACGATCACCTCGACGACGCCCTCCGCCTCGCGGGCGCGCACCTTGCCATGCTGGGTCCAGCCTTCAGTCATCAGGCTGATCTAGAGCCTCCGCGCCTTGCAGTCTCGCCTTGGATCGCTAAACCGGGCTCGGACTTTCCCGGAGTTTCCAGACATGACCGCGACCCGCACCGAGACAGACACCTTCGGCCCGATCGAGGTCGCGTCCGATGTCTATTGGGGCGCCCAGGCCGAACGCAGCCTGGGCAACTTCAAGATCGGCTGGGAGAAGCAGCCGCGCCCGGTGATCCGCGCGCTCGGCGTCGTCAAGCGCGCCGCCGCCGAGGCCAACATGGAACTGGGCCGCCTCGACCCCGCGATCGGCGCGGCGATCATCGCCGCCGCCCAGGAGGTGATCGACGGCAAGCTGGACGCCCACTTCCCGCTCTCGGTCTGGCAGACCGGTTCGGGCACCCAGTCCAACATGAACGCCAACGAGGTGATCTCGAACCGCGCCATCGAGATGCTGGGCGGGGAGATGGGCTCCAAGAAGCCGGTCCATCCCAACGATCATGTCAATATGAGCCAGTCGTCCAACGACACCTATCCGACCGCCATGCACATCGCCTGCGCCGAGCAGGTGGCCAAGGAGCTGATGCCGGCGCTGGAGCACCTGCACGCGGCCTTGAAGGTCAAGGAAAAGGCCTTCGCCCACATCATCAAGATCGGGCGCACCCACACCCAGGACGCCACGCCTCTGACCCTGGGCCAGGAATTCTCCGGCTACCGCCAGCAGGTCGCCAACGGCGTGCGGCGGATCAAGGACACCCTGTCCGGCCTCTATGAGCTGGCCCAGGGCGGCACCGCGGTCGGCACCGGCCTCAACGCCCCGGTCGGCTTCGCCGAGCTGGTCGCCAAGAAGATCGCCGACATCACCCACCTGCCGTTCGTCAGCGCCCCGAACAAGTTCGAGGCCCTGGCCGCCCACGACGCCATGGTCTTCAGCCACGGCGCGATCAACACGGTCGCCGCCAGCCTGTTCAAGATCGCCAATGACATCCGCTTCCTCGGCTCCGGTCCGCGCTCCGGCCTCGGCGAGTTGTCGCTGCCGGAGAATGAGCCCGGCTCGTCCATCATGCCCGGCAAGGTCAACCCGACCCAATGCGAGGCCCTCACCCAGGTTTGCGTCCAGGTGTTCGGCAATCACGCCGCGATCACCTTTGCCGGCGCGTCGGGCCACTTCGAGCTCAACGTGTTCAATCCGGTGATGGCCTACAACTTCCTGCAGTCGGTGCGGCTGCTGGCGGACGCGGCGGTCTCGTTCACCGACAACTGCGTGGTCGGCATCGAGGCCCGCGAGGACAACATCAAGGCCGCGCTGGAGCGCTCCCTGATGCT
>DASUIJ010000224.1:0-2881 GCA_036279815.1 Phenylobacterium sp.
GATCGCCTCGACCGCGAACAGGGCCAACGGGGCGAGCCGGTCGGGGTCGATGATCAGGGTGTCCACGTGCAGCTCGGTCTCGACCCCCGCCCCGTGCAGGGAGTCGGCGGCGATCAGCTGCGCGGTCAGCTCCTCGAGGAAAGTGCGCAGGTCGACCCGCTTGAGGTCCGGCCCCTGGTAGAGGGCCCGGTAGATCAGGGCCAGGGCGGTGATCCGCTGGCGGGTGTCGGACATGGCCGCCCGCGCCGCCGGGTCCGACAGCGCCCGCTGCTGCATGTTCAGCAGGGAGGAGATGACCTGCAGGTTGTTCTTCACCCGGTGGTGAATCTCGCGCATCAGCGCGTCCTTCTGGGCGAGATTGTCGCGCAGGGAAGCGTCGCGGCCGACGATGGCGTCGGCCATGTCCTCCAGGGTCTCGGCCAGGTCGCGGATCTCCGGCGGCGCCTGTTCGGCCTGGATCGGGCGCACCGAAAGCCGGCCGCGGGCGTAGAGAGCGGCGATCCGCTGCAGATAGGCGATCCACCGGATCACCACCCGCTCGGTCGCCACCAGGACGGCCAGCAGCGCCAGGACGAAGGTGAGCAGGGGATAGACCAGGCCGGTCAGCGGGTTGAGCTGGGCCCAGGAGAACAGCCCCTGCGACTGGGACGACAGGATCACATAGAGGTCGTCGCCCACCAGCGGGGCCGCGGAAAACACCCGGCTCTCGCCGCGGCGGTCCTGGGCGTACCAGACCAGCGAGCCGTGCTTGTCGGTCCGGGCCTGCCATTGCCGGGGAAGGTCCGGAAAGGCCAGTGAATCGGTGAAGTTGATGTAGCGCCCGTCCGAATCGGCCAACGCCACCTCGGACTTGGCCGGCAGCGCCCGGTCGTCCAGCCGCGGGGCGAGGCTCTGCAGGGAGATCACCGCCACCAGCGCGCCATCGAAGACATTGTCGGGGCTGGTCGCGCGGACCGCGGCCAGCAGCGCCGGCTCGCCGGAATAGATCGCGCCGGGTTCGCGTGTGACCACCAGGTTGTCGCCGCGCCGGAGGGCCTGGAACCAGGGACGCTCGCTGCGCAGGGGATCCTGCGGCACGCCCTTGGCGGCGCAGGCCACCCGACCGCCGCGGTCGAAGCGGATGAGGTTGGAGTAGCCCGGGATGCGCGCGGTCACGTCGCCCAGGCGCTGGACGCACTGGAGGCCCACCGACCCGGGCGCCAGGGTCTCCAGCAGGATGTCGGCCGCCTCCATCCGGGCCCGCGCCGTGGAGGCGGCGCGTTCGGCGGCGGCGGCAAGGCTTTCCCGCCTGGCCTCGCCCTCCCGCCGAAAGGCCAGGCTGGACTGGGTTGCGCCAAGGATCAGCACCGGCAAAAGGGCCGCAGCCAGGGCCGCCGTCAGGCGGACCCGGATCGTCGACAGCGGACCCCAGGGGGAGTTGATCATACCTTTCCCGCCCTACCGGACGGTGGACAGGCGCTCCGCGTCCGCAAGGATCGCGCGCATGGCGTCGCCGGCGGCGCCACCATCGCGGTCATACGCGCCGTCGTCCAGGATTGCGTGGAGCGCCCGGCGCGCCCGACTGACCCGGCTCTTCACCGTGCCGACCGCGCAGTTGCAGATCTCGGCCGCCTCTTCGTAGGCGAAGCCGCCGGCCCCGACCAGAATCAGGGCCTCGCGCTGTTCGGGCGGCAGCATCAGCAGGCCCAGGCGCAGCTCGTCCAGGGCCACCGGGGCCTCGGGATCGTCCACCGCCACCAGGGTCCGCTCGGCGGCTTCCTGGTCGAGCTGGCTTTGCCGCCAGGAGCGACGCTTTTCCGAATAGAACTGGTTGCGCAGGATCATGAAGGTCCAGGCCTTCATGTTGGTGCCCATCTGGAAGGAGGCCCGCGCGTCCCAGGCCTTCATCATGGCGTCCTGCGCCAGATCGTCGGCCGCAGCCGGGTCTCCGGCCAAGGTGCGCGCGAAGGCGCGCAGGTGCGGAATGAGCGCGACCAGCTCATTCTTGAACGCCTTGTCCTCCGCGGGATCGCGGTTGGCATGTTTCGAATCGTCCATGCCCATCAGCCGTTCTCCGACGAACGCTGATCCGCCTTGCGCAGGATGTCGAGGAACTCGTCCGGGACTGGTTCGTTGACCACGTCGTCGAACATCTGGCGCAGCCGCACGCCGATGGCCTGCTGGCGCAGGCGGGCTTCGTCCATCGCCGCGGACTGCCGCCGACGCTCGGGATTGGGTTGTTGTTCGATCATGCTTTCGGCGTCTCGCTTGCGCGGCGCTGACCCCCTCAGTTTATCGTCGCCTGCCGTCAACGCTCAGCTCCGCTTGAGGTTCCCACCTGGCGCCCAGGATGCAGAAAACGTGCTTAACACGGAACCGGTTCCCTACGGCGGCGTTTCGGGACTTATGATGGCTTGCGACCAGTCTCTGGTTTCGGCCGCTTGGATCAACGGGAGGGGAATTCCTTTGAGTCTTCTAGCTCGGCTTGCGCCGCACCTGCCCTATGTCCGCCGATACGCCCGCGCACTGACCGGGGACCAGACGACGGGCGATCATTATGTCCGTGTCGCGCTGGAGGCGCTCGCGGCCGGTGATCGTGTGCTCGAAGCCAATCTGAGCCCCCGCGTCGCCCTCTATCATGTCTTCCATACCATCTGGGGCTCGACCGGCGCCCAGCTCGAACCCGCGCCGGACGTGGCGCCTGGGCAGGGGCCGGACGACGCCGGCCGCCGTCTGATGCGCATCGCGCCTCGCTCGCGCCAGGCGTTCCTGCTCACCGCGCTGGAAGGTTTCACCCCCTCGGAAACCGCCCAGATCCTGGGGACCGACTTCCCCGAGGTCGAGGCCCTGATCTCCGAGGCGCAGGCCGAGATCGACGCCGAGCTGGCGACCGACGTGCTGA
>DASUIJ010000225.1:0-10174 GCA_036279815.1 Phenylobacterium sp.
TGTTGTTGGCGCGGTTCCTGTTCGACGTGCCGATGGTGGGCGGCTGGATCGGGCTGATGATCGGCATCGCCCTGTTCATCACCGGCTCGCTGGCCCTGGGCTTCCTGATCTCCACCGTGTCCCGCTCCCAGCTCCAGGCCATGCAGATGAGCGTCTTCTACATCCTGCCCTCGATCCTGCTGTCGGGCTTCATGTTCCCGTTCCGAGGCATGCCGGCCTGGGCCCAGTGGATCGGCCAGATCATTCCGGTCACCCACTTCCTGAGGGTGGTCCGCGGCGCGCTTCTGAAGGGCCAGGGCCTGGGCGACATGTGGCGCGAGCTGGTGGCCCTGCTGGTCTTCGTCTGCGTGGTCACCGCGCTGGCCATGGCGCGGTACCGCCGGACGCTGGACTAGACCGGCCTACGACCGCGGCGACGCCGGGGTCCGCGGATCCCTGCGAACGCGCAGGGCGGCCACCGCCGCCAGGGCCAGCGCCAGGAACACCAGGCCTCCGGGCGCCGGGAAGAACGGCCAGTCCGAGGGCCGGTCGGAGAGGCCGACGCCGGCCGCCATCAGTCCGGCGAGCAGGATGTTCGGCGCCGCATGGCCCGCCGCCGCCGCGAGCCAGGTCCCGGCCCGCTCCCGCAACATCGTCAGCAGCTCGCGATAGGCCAGGCACGCGGCGACGAAGGCCGCGATCATCAGGGGCGGAGCGGCCTCGAGCTGCGGGAACAGCCCGACCCGCAGGACGGTGGGGACCAGATGCCAGGCCGCCCAGACCAGGCCCAGGATCACGACGCCCCAGCGCCGCCCGAAGGCCGCGACGGCCAGTGCCAGACCACCCCCGGCCCATCCCAGCTCCTCCAGCACGCTGGTCAGGGCCGACACGGCGGCGGCGGTCAGGATCGGGTTCGCCGCCCGCGCCTCCGCGGGCAGGCTCGCCGCGCCGGTCGCCAGCGCCGCCGCCAGCCCGCCAATCGCGACCGCCAGGGTGACCATCGCCGACCGGCCGACCCAGGACCAGCGGGCCCTGGCGCCCCGCTCCCCGAGGCCGCGGTTGAGAATGAGGCCGGCCAGTCCCGGACTGAGGATCATCACCAGCTTGCCGAGATCGACCAGTCGCGGGTCGCCGGTGGCCATCAGCGCGGCCGGCGCGGCCAGCACGATGGCGGTGAAGGCGCCGAACCTGATTCGCGCGAGAGTCATGTCGCCCCTGATCTGACGCCGCCCCTGGACGCCGGAAACCCATAGGAGGCGCGCCCTTGAACACGTGATCGCCCCGGCGAAACACTAGCCGCGCCGGACCGGGCGCCCAAGTTAACGCGAATTAACGCCCGCCCCGCGCCGCCGCCGCGTAACAAAGCGCTAGCTGTTACACGACCAACCCTCGGGGGGAACGACAACCCATGTTTAGCCGCCGCGATCTGCTCGCCACCGCCACCGCCTTCGGGGCCGCCGCCGCCCTGCCCCGCATCGCCATCGCCGCCGCCGCGCCCACCGGCGAAGCGGCCAAGATGTACGCCCTCTTCGACAAGGCGATGGCCGAGAGCTTCCGCCGCTCGCCGGAGCTGCCGACCTATCTGGGCATCGACAAGGGCGCCCTGGCCTGGACCAAGTCCGAACTCTCCGACTTCTCCCTGACCGCCCTGGCCGAGAACAAGGCCACCAACGCCGCCCAGCTGAAGGACCTGCGCGCGATCGACCGCAAGCAGCTCTCCGGCATGGACGCGGTCAACTACGACACCGTCGAATTCACCCTGGCGGTGCAGGACGAAGGCAACCGCAAATACCAGTACGGCGGCCAGGGCGCGGGCGCGCCCTATGTGCTGTCCCAGCTCACCGGCTCCTACCAGCAGATGCCGGACTTCCTGGACAACCAGCACACCATCGAGACCAAGTCCGACGCCGACGCCTACATGGCCCGGATGGAGTCCTTCGGCCGCCTGCTGGACCAGGAAGCCGAAGTGGTGCGCCACGATGTCGGCCTGGGGGTGATCCCGCCCGACTTCGTGATCGACAAGACCCTGACCCAGCTCAAGGCCTTCCTGGCCAGCGCCCCGGCCGACGCGCCGGTGGTGAAGAGCCTGGTGCGCCGCACCGGCGAGAAGAAGATCGAGGGCGACTGGGCGAACCAGGCCCAGGGCCTCTACGCCGAGAAGATTCGCCCGGCCCTGGCCCGGCAGGCCGAACTGCTGGAGAGCCTGCGCGGCAAGGCTGTGCATGACGCCGGCTGCTGGCGCCTGCCCGACGGCGACGCCTATTACGCCACCTCGCTGAAGCAATACACGACCTCGAACATCAGCCCGGAGGAGGTCCACAGAACCGGCCTCGACCTGGTGAAGAGCCTGGGCGCCGAAGCCGACGTCCTGATGAAGAAGGCGGGCTACACCAAGGGCACGGTGGGCGAGCGCTATCGCCAGATGACCGACGATCCCAAGCAGCACTATCCCAACACCGACGCCGGCAAGGAAGAGCTGCTGGCCCACCTGAACGAACAGGTGAAGATCGTCTCCGCCAAGCTGCCCCAGTGGTTCGGCCAGCTGCCCAAGGCGCCCCTGCAGATCAAGCGCGTGCCGCCGGCCATCGAGGCCGGCGCGCCGGGCGGCTACTACAATTCGCCCTCCCTGGATGGCTCGCGCCCCGGCATCTACTGGATCAACCTGCGCGACACCGCGACCGAGAACCCGACGTGGAGCCTGCCGACGCTGACCTATCACGAGGGGATTCCGGGCCACCACCTGCAGCTCGCCCTCAACAACGAGGCGGGCGACCTTCCCCTGATCCGCAAGGTGATCGGCTTCTCCGGCTATTCCGAGGGCTGGGCGCTCTATGCCGAGAACCTGGCGGTGGAGATGGGCATGTACGCCAACGACCCGCTCGGCCACATCGGCATGATCCACGACGCCATGTTCCGCGCCGTGCGCCTGGTGGTCGACTCGGGCATGCACAACAAGCACTGGAGCCGCGAGCAGGCGCTCAAGTACTACATCGACAACATCGGCGACGCGGAGGCCTCGGCCATCACCGAGATCGAGCGCTACTGCGTTTGGCCGGGCCAGGCCTCCAGCTACATGGTGGGCAAAATCACCTGGCTGCGCGGCCGCGAGCGGGCCAGGAAGGCGCTGGGCCGCAAGTTCGATATCCGCAAGTTCCACGATGCGGGCCTGCTGGCCGGCGGCACCCCGCTGACCGTACTGGACCAGGTGATCGACAACTACATCGCCGCCGCCAAGAAGGGCTAAGCTCGTCCGGCCCCTTTCCGGGCCGGAGGCTCCCTATGATCGGCATCCTGTGCGCCACCCCAGAAGAGCTCACCGCTCTTCGGGACCGCCTGCACGTGGCGCCCGAGCCCAGGACCTTCGGCCCCACCCGCGTCTGGACCGGCCGCCATGGCGGGGGAGAGATCGCCCTCGCCCAGTCCGGCATCGGCAAGGTCAACGCCGCGGCGGCGGCGACCATCCTGCTGGCGGAGTTCGGCGCCGGGAGCCTGATCTTTTCCGGGGTCGCCGGCGGGCTCAATCCGAGGCTGGGCGTGGGCCAGGTCCTGCTGGGCGCGCGGCTGGCGATCCATGACTACGGGATGGTGTCGCAGGGCCGGTTCACCCCGACGGCTTCGGGCGTCATCCCGGTCGGCGCGCCGACCCTGACCGAGCTTGCCGCGGTGTCGCCGGACGTGGCGGGGGTGCTCGCCCGCCTCAAGGCGCAGATGGCCGGCCGGCTGGAGGCGCCGGCGACGCTCGGGGCCATCACCACCGCCGACTATTTCCTCAACTGCCCCCAGACCCGCGACGAACTGCACGCCCGCCTGGGCGCCGACGCCATCGACATGGAATCCGGCGCCGTCGCCCAGATCGCCGACGAATGGGACCGCCCGCTCTATGTGATCCGCACCCTCTCCGACCTGGCCGGGGAGGACAGCCACATGGACTATCCGCGCCTGGCCGCCATGGCGGCGCGGAACTCGGCGCTGTGCGTGGAGGAACTGCTGGCGATCCTGGCCTAGCTTATCTCGTCGTGTCAGTGCGGCGCCGACGCCAGGGCGTGGAACCGGGTGATCGCTCCGTAGACGTCCAGGCCGATCCCCTTCGCCAGCTGCTCCAGCTCGAAACTGTTGTGCGCCAGGAAGACCATCACCGAGCCGTCAGTGGGATCGGCCTGCCACCAGCCGCCATAGGCGCCAGGCCAGCCCACGGCGCCGACGCCGCCCTTGCAGCGGGTCACGGAGGCCGTCTCCGGATCCATCACCACCGCCAGGCCGAGCCCGAATCCATGGGCCGTGAACAGCGGCATTCCGAAATTCTCCGCCCGGGCCCTCTGGTCCTCGGTCAGCCGGTTGGCGGTCATCAGGGCCAGGGTATCCGGCTTCAGCAGCCGCACCCGGTCCACCGCGCCCTCGCCCACGAACAGCCGCGCGAAGGCCAGGTAGTCGTCGACCGTGGACCACAGGCCCTGGCCGCCGGACTCGAACGCCATGTCCCGCGGCCGCTCGGCCAGGTACGGCTCCGACGCCAGGGTGTCCCGCGCCGTCAGCCGGCCGGCTTCGTCGAAGCCGTACATCCGCGATCGCCGGTCCCACTTGCCTTCCGGCACGATGAAGCCGGTGTCCCTCATGCCCAGCGGTCGGAAGATCCGCCGCTCCAGCACCTCGCCCAGCGAGGCGCCTTCCATCCGCGCGATCAGCAGACCCAGCAGGTCGGTGGAGTGGCCGTAGTGGAAACCCGCGCCCGGCTGGTCGATCAGCGGCAGGGCGGCCAGACCGGCGATCCAGGCGTCCGGCGTCACCTCGGTGTCGATGGCGCCGCCCAGGGCCGCGCGATAGGCGCCGTCGATCGGCCCGGCCTGAATGTCGGCATAGGTCAGGCCCGAGCGATGGGTCAGCAGGTCGTCGAAGGTGATCTCCCGCTCCGCCGGATCGGTCTCGTCCAGCGGCCCGGCGGGCGAGCGCAGCACCCGCATGTCCGCGAACTCCGGCGCCCAGCGGGAGATCGGGTCGTCCAGGGCGAACCGCCCCTCCTCCATCAGCATCAGCGCCGCCACCGAGGTGATCGGCTTGGTCATCGAGGCGATGCGGAAGATCGTGTCGCGGGTCATCAGCACCGTGGCGTCCATGTCCCGCCAGCCGACTGCGCAGTCCTGCACCACCCTGCCGTCCCGCCAGACCAGGGTCGCCGCCCCGGCCAGCCGGTCGGCGTCCACATAGGCCTCGATGGCTGTCGCGATGCCGTCCATTCTCACACGCCTTCTAAAATATAATTCTCCTATAAAATATTCTTCCTATAAAACTGGCAACACCCTAGAATCCCCGGCGATGACCGAGTCTCCCCGCAACCGTCCCAAGGGCGACAAGCGCGCCCGCACCCGCGCCGCCCTGATGGCGGCGGCCCGCGAGCTGATCCGGGAACGGGGCTACGAGCGCACCACCCTCGACGCCGTGGCCAAGCGCGCCGGCATGACCAGCGGGGCGATCTACGGCAACTTCAAGAACCGGGAAGAACTGTTCATGGCCCTGGCCGGGGTCTACTGGGCGCCGATCAAGCCGGTGATCCGCAAGGGATCGAGCTTCGCCGAGAAGATGCGCGCCCTGTCGGAGGCGACCGTGGCCGCGATCCCCGAGCGCCAGGACGCCGCCTATGGCCGCCTGACCGGCATGGCCTACGCCCTGACCCACGAGGCGATCCGCGCCCAGGTGCGCGACGCCACCACCCGCAGTTTCGCCTCCGGTTCGGCCTGGCTGCAGGCGGTCGCCGACGAGGGCGGCCTGCCCATGCCCGCCGACCTCCTGGTCTGCGTGATCCACGCCCTGACCGAGGGCCTGCTGTTCCAGCGCTTCCTGACGCCGGAGCTGGTTCCGGACGAGGCCTTCCATGCCGCCTTCGCCGCCCTGGCCGGGGCGCGGACGGGCGAATAGCCGCAGTCGGGCGCAGCATACCTTTCAACGCGCCGGCGCCGCTTGCCCCGCCGCGATTCCCGCCCCACCTTCTGATCCATGAGCGACCGCCCGTCCGGCGCCGCCCCGCCCCGTCTGGTGGCGGTGTTGGGGCCGACCAATACTGGCAAGACCCATCTCGCGGTCGAACGGATGCTCGGCCATGCCTCGGGCATGATCGGGCTGCCGCTGCGACTGCTGGCGCGCGAGATCTATGACCGTGTCGTCAAGGCGCGCGGCGCGAGCCGGGTGGCGCTGATCACCGGCGAGGAGAAGATCGTCCCTCCGCGCGCGGTCTATTTCGTCTGCACGGTCGAGGCGATGCCGCTTTCCCGCGAGGTGGAATTCCTGGCGGTGGACGAGATTCAGCTCTGCGCGGACCCCGAGCGCGGACACGTCTTCACCCATCGCCTGCTGCATGCCCGCGGCAAGTCCGAGACCATGCTGATGGGCGCCGGGACCATGGCGCCGCTGGTGCGACGGCTGCTGCCCCATGCCGAGATCGTCAGCCGCGAGCGGTTCTCCAACCTCAGCTATGACGGACCCAAGAAGCTCACCCGGCTGCCGCGCCGATCGGCCGTGGTCGCCTTCTCGGCGGACCAGGTCTATGCGATCGCCGAGCTGATCCGCCGCCAGCGCGGCGGGGCCGCCGTGGTCATGGGCAGCCTCAGCCCCCGCACCCGCAACGCCCAGGTGGCCCTCTACCAGTCGGGCGAGGTCGACTTCCTGGTGGCCACCGACGCCATCGGCATGGGCCTCAACATGGACGTCGACCATGTGGCCTTCGCCGGCCTGCGCAAGTTCGACGGCAAGCGCACCCGCTTCCTCTATCCGCAGGAGGTCGGCCAGATCGCCGGCCGCGCCGGGCGCTTCCGCACCGACGGGACCTTCGGGGTGACCGGCGAGTGCGACGAGATGGACGCCGACCTGGTGGACGCCGTGCAGGAGCACCAGTTCGAGCCGGTCACCTCGGCCGAGTGGCGCAATCCCAGGCTCGACTTCAGCAACCTGCCCGAGCTGATGCGGTCGTTGGCCGCCGCGCCGCAGCGGGAGGGGCTGAGCCTGTCGGCGGAGGCGCTGGACGAGGTGACCCTGCGCCAGCTGGCCGCCGAGCCGGAGATCGCAGACCGCTGCCGCGACCGCCGCGCCCTGGAACGGCTGTGGGAGGTCTGCCAGACCCCGGACTTCCGAAAGACCAGCCACGAGGAGCACCTGCGCCTGGCCCGCGAGTTCTTCGGCTGGCTGTCGAGCCACGCCCGGCGGATTCCCGAGGACTGGATGGCCTCGCAGTACAAGCACCTGGACCGCACCGACGGGGAGATCGACACCCTGTCGGGCCGCCTGGCCAGCGTGCGGACCCTGGCCTATGTGGCCAACCGACCGGACTGGCTGGTGGACGCGGCCGGCTGGCAGGGCCGGACGCGGGTGCTGGAGGATCGGCTTTCCGACACCCTGCACGAGAAGCTGATGGCCCGGTTCGTGGACCGGCGGACCAGCGCCCTGATGCGCGGCCTCCGGGTCCGCGAGGAGATGCTGGCCGGGGTCGCGGCGGACGGCGCGGTGACGGTGGAGGGCCAGTATGTCGGCCGGCTGCAAGGGGTGAGCTTCGAGGTCGCCCAGGGCTCGACGATCCTCGAGGAGAAGGCCTTGCGCGCCGCGGCCACCGCCGCCGTCGGTCCCGAGATCGCCAAGCGCCTGGGCCAGCTGGCCGGCGAACCTGACGAGGCGTTCTCGCTGACGCCCGACGGGGTGGTCCTGTGGCGCGGCGAGGCGGCGGGAGCGATCTCCGGCGGCACGGCCTTCGCGCCCCGGGTGCGGCTCTATGGCGAGCTCGGCCACGCGGCGCCCCGCGAGCGCGCCCAGCGCCGGCTGGAGGCCTTCCTGGCCGCCGAGGCCGGCCGGCGGCTCGCCCCCCTGCGCCGCCTGGAAGCGGCCGTCTCAGCCGGCAGGATCAAGGGCCTGGCCCGCGGCCTCGCCTACCGGCTGATCGAGGCCGGCGGCGTGCTCGACCGCGCCCCGGTCCGGGCCGAGGCCAAGGCCCTGAGCCAGGTCGAGCGGCGGATGCTCAAGAGCCTGGGCGTCAGGCTCACCGCCTTTTCGATCTATCTGCCGGCGCTGCTGAAGCCCCAGGCCCTGGCCTTCGCCCAGGGCTTCGTCGCCCGCGGCTGGCGTCCGCCCGCCGACCGGGTCGGCCCGCTGCCCGACCCGGCGCCGGCTCCCGTTGTCCTCGCCGCCTTCGGCCTGCGCGCCGTGGGCCGCCACGCAGTCCCGGTGGAGCATCTGGAGCAGTTGGACGCCCTGATGCGGGCCGCGCCCAGGCAGGGCCAGGCCATGCTGATCACAGACCAGGATCGCCAGGCGCTGGGCTGGAGCGAGGTCGAGCTGAAGGACATCCTGCGCGCCCTGGGCTTCGCCCCGGCCTCGAAACCCGTACCCGGCCAGCCGCTGGCCTGGCGGCGCCGCAGCGAACGGCCCGAGGCGCGGCTTGAGACCGTCGCCCGTCCCGGTTCGCCCTTCGCCGCCCTGGCCGCCCTCAAGGACCGGCCCGCGCCCGCCCGCAGGCCCCGGAGGCGGCGGAAACCGAAGGCGACGTCCGCATGAGCGAGGCGGCGGGCTCGGTCCGCGTCGACGTCTGGCTGTGGCGGGCCCGGTTCTTCAAGACCCGGTCGCTGGCCGCCAAATTCCTGGACGAGGGCAAGGTGCGCCTGACCCGCGCCGGCGCCGAGACCCGCATCGACAAGTGCGCCCGGCCGGTGAAGGTGGGCGACCAGCTGGTCTTCGCCCTCGGCGGCCGGCTGACCGCCGTGGTGGTGGAAGCCCTGGGTGAACGCCGGGGACCGCCGGAGGAAGCGCGCCGGCTCTACACGCCGGTGACCGCCGCCTAGACCCGCCCGCGTGGGCGGTCAGGCGGGCGCGCCGCTCCACTCCCAATGCCAGGGCTCGAACGGGTAGCCCACGAAGCCGAAGCGCCCGGCGTTGCGCACCATCCAGAGATAGGTCGGCGAGCGCGCCAGGACGCGTCGGTTGGCGTCGTCGCTGGTGTCCGGCCGCAGGCCAGGGGCCGCGCCGAGATAGAGGTCGACGGCCAGACCCGTGCGATGCGCCGAGCAGTTGGCGCGCTCCGGGCCGCCGCAGTTCTGCTCGGCCGCGCACCGGGCTTCATCGGCGGCGGGATCGCGGAATCCGGAGAAGATGGTCAGGAGCGCCGGATCGCCTGCGGCTGCGGGAACCTCGCGCCGGGCGGCCGCGACCAGCCGGCGATAGGCGTCCAGGGCGTCGGCGCGCAGGCTGAGGGTCTTGCCGCCATAGATCTCGTCGGCGCGCGCTTCGGCCAGCTGGTCGGCGGGGGGTGGTTGGGGACAGGCGCCGTCCCGGGTGGCGACGACGAAGGGCCGGCGCAGCATCCAGACCACCCGCATCGGCTCCACCGTGCCCGGGTCGATCCGGCCACTGGCGGCGAGACCGTGGGCGGCCTGCCAGGCTGCGACCGCGGCGGCGAAGCCCGGGCTGTCCGGCGCGCAGGCGGTTCCGACCTCCGCGGCGATCACCGGCGCATAGATGGCCCAGCCGGTCTCCGGGCGGTGGAAGGGCGCCCAGGCCAGGGTCTCCAGGCTGGCGCCGTTGACCCGCGCGGCGTCGACGAAAGTCGCGGGACCAGCGCACTCGGCCGGGGTCAGCGGCGCCCGCGCCTCCGCCGCCGGCGCTCCCGCCGGGCGCGCCGGCCCGGAGGACAGCCAGGCCCAGAACCCGACGACCAGCACCAGGATCACAAGGGCCCACGCCCATTTCCACACGATGTTCGCTCTTCCCATCCGCAAGGCGTCGGCTGGCCACGGGAACGATACGTCGCTCAAGGGCTTGAGGTTCCAAGTCAAATCTGAAGGAGCGCGGATGTACCCCGGCAACAAGACAACGATCGCCATCGCCTGCCTCGTGTCGCTGGCCGCCTGCTCGGATGCGGCGCCGGCCCGCAAGGCCCCGCCGGCCCCGGCCGCCCAGGTCGCGCCGCCGGCAGCCCCGGCGGCGGCCGCCCAGCCTGAGGCGCCGCAGGATCCCGTCGCGATGGCGATCAACGCCGCGGACCCGACCCAGACCGCCGCCAGGATCGGCCAGGCCGACCCGGCCTTGATCCGCGCCGAGGTGTTGCTCGACCGGGCGCACTTTTCACCCGGCGTGATCGATGGACGCGAAGGCGCCAACTTCTCCCAGGCCGTCCACGCCTTCGAGCGCGCCCATGCCTTGCCGGAAGACGGCCAACTCGATCCGG
>DASUIJ010000226.1:0-9914 GCA_036279815.1 Phenylobacterium sp.
GCTCGGCCTTCGGCGACGTCAACCAGCACGGCCTGGAGGGCGTGCGGTTCTACACCAAGGTCAAGACCGTCACCGCCCGCTGGCCCGAGGGCGACGTCGGCGACTCGTCCTTCGTCATCCCCACGATGAGCTAGCGGGCCGGTTCAGTTCCGCCCGCTGACGATGTCCTTGTTCAGCAGGCGGGTCTTGGGCCCCTGGCCCCGCTCGGCTTCGGTCTTGATCGGCCGACGGGTGTGGGTTCGGCCGTGCTGGGCGCCCGGTTCGGCCTCGCCCCAGTCGAGCTGGGGGTTGTCGGCCTCGTCGATGTCGTGCGGGGCGAGCGGCACGGGCGCCTGGGCCGTCGGGTCGTTTGGCATGGGGCCTCCTTGCAGGGCTTGTCGTTCTCCAACCCAGGCGCAGCCTCCACGGTTCCTCCGGGCCCGTTGTGATCTGCCTCATCCCGCGCTAGGCCGGACCCGATGACCTTCGCCCTGCAAGCCGCCTACGACACCCGGATCGCCGAGGGCGCGCTCCGTCCGGACCCGGCCCAGGTCCAGGGCCTGGGGGCCCTGGTGCGGCTGGAGTCCGAGCTCGCCGCCGCCGAACCCGGCGGCCTGGCGGCCTTCTTCCGCAAGCCCGAGAGCCAGCGCGGGGTCTATCTCTGGGGGCCGGTCGGGCGCGGCAAGTCCATGCTCATGGACCTGTTCTTCGAGAGCGCTCCGGTGAAGGCCAAGCGGCGCACGCACTTCCATGTGTTCATGGGCGAAATCCACCGGCTGATCGGGGAATGGCGCTCGGGCGACGCGGCGGCTCGCAAGGCCCGTTTCGGCCAGCACAAGGGGGACGATCCGATCGCGCCGGTGGCCGACGTGGTCGCCGACCAGGCCCGCCTGCTCTGCTTCGACGAGTTCCAGGTCACCGACATCGCCGACGCCATGATCCTGGGCCGCCTGTTCGAGGCGCTGTTCGCCCGGGGCGTCACCCTGGTGGCGACCTCCAACCGCGCGCCCGAGGCGCTCTACAAGGACGGCATCAACCGCCAGCTCTTCCTGCCCTTCATCGAGATGCTGAAGCAGCGGATGGACGTGGTTAGCGTGGCCGGCTCCCACGACTACCGGCTCGACCGCCTGCGCGCGTCCGGGACCTGGTTCTCGCCCAATGATCCCGACAACCAGCTGAGCTTCGCGACCCTGTGGCGCGACATGCTGGACGGCGAGGACGAGGTCGGCGAGACCATCGAGGTGCTGGGCCGCAAGGTCCACCTGCCCCACGCGTCCGGAGGCCTGGTGCGGGCCAGCTTCGCAAGCCTGTGCTCGGTGGCGCTCGGCCCCAACGACTATGTGGCCATTGCCGACCGGTTCCACACCGTCTTCCTGGAGGAGGTTCCCCGCCTCACCTCCAGCCGGCGGGAGGAGGCCCGGCGGCTGGTGATCCTGATCGACGCCCTCTACGAGGCCAGGACGCACCTGATCGTGCTGGCCGAAGCCGAGCCGGACGCCCTCTATCCCGCCGGCGACGGCGCCTTCGAGTTCGAACGCACAGCCTCGCGCCTGCAGGAGATGCGGTCCGCCGACTGGCTGACCGAGGTCGACTAGGCCCGGTGCGCGTTCGCCCGGCGGTCCCGCGAATCCAGGAATTCTCCAGCTTCCCTTCAGGTGGTCTTCAGGCCCGCCGCCTGCGGCCGTGCGAGACGTCTTAGGGGCTCGCGGCGGCGGCGCCGTGCGAGATGGAGTCACCGATGAACATGAACCGCGACGATCTGCCCGACAGCCTGGTGGAGGGCGGCATCCGCTTCCAGGGCGTGGACTGGGGTGAGCTGAATGTGTCGAACATCCACCTGCCTGGCGGCGCGGACGCCACGCCGCTGCTGGAGGGGATGCCGGGCGACCTCTGCCAGTGCCCTCATTGGGGCATGGTGCTGAAGGGCTCGATCAACGTGCGCTACGCGGACGGCCACAAGGAGCGGGTCGCCGCCGGCCAAGTCTACTACTGGCCACCGGGCCATACCGTGTGGGTGGATGAGGACTACCAGTCGATCGAGTTCAGCCCCAAGGACCAGATGCGCGAGGTGATCGATCACCTGCGGAGCAAGCTCGGGGCCTGACCGCGGCCCTAGACGCCCAGGGTCTCCAGCGCCCTGCATATCCGGGCGCGGGCGGGCTGGTCGCGGAAGGGGAAGGACGCCAGGAAGTCGGCGGAGGTGAGGCCGGGCGCGCGTCGGCGGGCCGAGCGAACCCACGGCGTCGCCCGGGCCATGTCTCCGTTCAGGGCATGGCCGATGGCGGCGATCAGTTCGATCAGGGCGTGGGCGCCCGGGGCGCGGGCGGCGCGTTCGCTCCACACGACGGCCTGGTCCGGCTCGTCCAGGATGATGTGCGAGAGGGCGCGGACGCCCAGCATGCCATAGGCGAGGGGGTCGAGCGGGCTGAGCAGGAGGGCGGCGGCGGCCTGCTCCTGGCCGGCGGCTGCCTGGCCCATCAGGGTCTCGGTCCACCCGCGGCAATATTTCGCCTGGGCGTAGTTGGGGTTCAGCTCGGCGGCCCGATCCAGCCACGGCAGGCTGGCGTCCAGGTCGCCGCCCAGCCAGTGGGCCCGTCCCATCACCAGGTTGCAGAAGGGATCCAGCGGATCGTGGTCCAGCCCCCGCGCGGCGGATTCGACCGCCTGCCGGGTCGCCAGGGCCTCGTCGTCCGCGAAATGGACGAAGGCGCCTTCGAAGTGCGTGAAGGACAGGCCGGCATGGGCCCGCGCAAACGACGGCTCCAGGTCGATGGCGCGCTGGAAATAGGCGGCGGCGCGGCCGTTCGCGTCCCGGCTGAACCGGTACATGTGGTTCAGGCCGAGGTGATAGGCCGACCAGGCGTCGAGGTTCTGAGGCGCCTTGAGGCCCGCCCGCGCGGCCTCGTGAGCCGGGATGTGCAGGTCCAGGGCGGATACGATTGCCCGCAGGATGTCGCCGCGGACCGCGTGCGCATCTTCGAGGCTCGACCGGTAGCGTTCCGCCCAGACGACACCGCCGTCGCCGGTGTCGCAGAGGTCGACCGAGACGGTCATCGCCCGGCCGGCGACTTCCACCCGTCCGGTCAGGCAGTAGCGCACGTTCAGGGCGGTTCGCACCTGGCCGATGTCGAGGTCCGGGCCCCGGAAGCGGAACGTCGAACCCCTGGCGATGACCATCAGCCAGCGGAGCCGCGAGAGTTCGGTGATCAGGTCCTGCGGCAGAGCTCCGGAGACCAGGTGCGCCTGGGCGCAGGGCTCGCCGACCACGTCGAAAGGCAGGACGGCGATCGACGGCCGAGGGCCGGGTTCGATCGGCGCGTCCTGGCCGGGGGGAGTCGCCGCAGCGCGGGGCAGCGGCGCGGTTCCGCAGATCTCCTCGACCTCCGCCACGAACCGGTAGCCGAGCTTGGGGAGCGTGCGGATCTGCAACTGGTCGCCGCCGCTGTCGCCGATCGCCCGTCGGGCGGACTTGATGCGGCTGGCCAGGGACTCATCGGACACGATGCGCCCGCCCCAGATGCGATCGAGAATCTCGTCGCGGCTGACCAGGCGGTCCCGGTGTTCGATCAGCAGGCGGAGCAGCGCGAAGACCTGCGGCTCCAGGGGGATGGGAATGTCGCCGCGCCGCAATTCGCACTTCAGCGTGTCCAGGGAGGAAGCGCCGAACCGATAAATCATCCTCGGACGCTAACACGACGCCCCCCAGGCCGCGAGGGCTACCGCGGCGGCCGCTCTGTCGTCTCACCCCGACCGCAGCCGCTCCACCAGCTCCCGCGCGAACGGCCGCAGCTCTCCCAGCGAACGGACGCAGATCTTCAGCTCCCGAAGCGCCCAGTCGTCGGTGAGCTCGGCCAGGCCCAGCGCCATGGTCCGCGCCGCCCGCGCCGCGGTGGTCTGGGGCACGACCCCGATCCCCACGCCGCATTCCACCATCCGGCAGACGGCGTCGAAGCTGCGCAGCTGCACCCGCAGGCGCAGGGGCTGGCCCTCGCGCGCCGCCTTCGAGGCCAGGAACCGCTGCAGCGAGCTCGACCGCTCCAGCCCGACGAACTCGTAGGCGAGGGTCTCGGCGAAGCTCACATGGCGCCTCTGCGCCAGGGGATGGGCCGCGCCGGTCACCACCACGAAGCGGTCCGAGCGGAACGGATAGGTCTCCAGCGCGCCCATCTCCACCGTGCCGGCCACGATGCCGACGTCGGCCACCCCTTCGGCCACCAGCCCGACGATCTCGTCCGACAGCCGTTCCTCCAGGTCGACGTTCACCTGCGGATGGTCGGCAAGGAACGAGGACAGGGCCTCGGGCAGGAACTCCGTCAGCGCGTTGGTGTTGGCCAGCAGCCGGATCTCCCCGGACAGGCCGCCGGCGAAGGCCGCCAGGTCCTCGCGCATCCGCGCGTTCTGGGCCAGCAGGGTCCGCGCGTGCTTGAGCAGGGTCAGTCCCGCGGGCGTCAGCGCCACGCCCTGGCGCGAGCGCGTGAACAGCGGGGCGCCCAGCGCCTCCTCCATGTTGCGGATCCGGGTCGAAGCGGCGGCGAGCGCGATGGCCGCCCGCTCCGCGCCCCTGGTGATGCTGCCGGCGTCCGCCACCTCGCAGAACAGCTTCAGATCGATCAAGTCGAACCGCATCCTTCGTCTCCTACGAAGGATGACTACAGGAAATGCGTCTTGCGGTGGAGACCAAAGCCGTCAGACTTCGGTTTTCGCGAAGGCGGGTTCGCATTCCTGGGCGCGTTCGTTGACACCCGGGGTCTGGCGCTTAAAAGCGGAGCCGCTTCGCACCCACGGGAACACCCATGACAGACGCCCCTCGCGAACGTCCGCTCTCGCCGCACCTGCAGGTGTGGCGCTGGCATATCACCATGTTCACCTCCATCGCCCATCGGGCGACCGGGGTCGGGCTCTATGTCGGCGCCCTGATCCTGGCCGGCTGGGCGATCGCGCTGGCCGCCGGCCCCGACGCCTACGCCCAGTACATGGGCCTGTTGCGCAGCCCCCTGGGCAAGCTGGTCTTCTTCGGCCTCACCGTCGCGGTGTTCTACCACCTGGCCAACGGCGTCCGGCACCTGGTGTGGGATTCCGGCCACGGGTTCGACCTCAAGTCCGCCAACCTCAGCGCCTACGTCGCCATCGCCTTCGCCATCGCCGCGACCATCGCGGTCTGGGCGATCGCCCTCATGACGGGAGCCGCCTGATGGTCAGCTATCGCACTCCGCTCGGCCGGGCCCGGGGCCTGGGTTCGGCCAAGCACGGCGCGAGCCACTGGATTTCCGAGCGGCTCAGCGCCGCCGCGCTGGTTCCGCTGGTGCTTTGGGCGATCTTCGGCGTCCTTCGGGTGGCCGGCGGCGACTACACGACGGCCGTGACCTGGGTCAGCCGGCCGCTCAACTCCGTCCTGCTGGTGCTGCTGACCGCCATCGCCTTCTGGCACATGCACGCCGGCATGCGGGTGGTGGTCGAGGACTACATCCACAAGTCTTCCAGCAAGACGGCGCTGCTGATCCTCAACCTGTTCGTCTGCGTGCTGGTGGGCGCGCTGGCGGTGTTCTCCATCCTCAAGGTCGCGCTGGGAGGCGCTCTCTGATCCCATGGCGACGTACGAATTCATCGACCACAAGTATGACGTGGTGGTGGTGGGCGCCGGCGGTTCCGGCCTGCGCGCCGCGCTCGGCTGCGCCCAGGCGGGGCTGAAGACCGCCTGCGTCACCAAGGTCTTCCCGACCCGGTCCCACACCGTCGCCGCCCAGGGCGGCATCTCGGCCAGCCTCGGCAACATGGGCGAGGACGACTGGCGCTGGCACATGTACGACACCGTCAAGGGGTCCGACTGGTTGGGCGACCAGGACGCCATCGAATACCTGTGCCGCAACGCGCCGGCCGCGGTCTACGAGCTGGAGCATTGGGGCGTGCCGTTCTCGCGCACCCCGGACGGCAGGATCTACCAGCGCGCCTTCGGCGGCATGACCCGCAACTTCGGCGAGGCCCCGATCCAGCGCACCTGCGCCGCGGCCGACCGCACCGGCCACGCCATGCTGCACACCATGTACGGCCAGGCCCTGGCCCAGAACACCGAGTTCTTCATCGAGTACTTCGCCCTCGACCTGATCATGGACGAAGGCGTCTGCCGGGGCGTCACCGCCTGGAAGCTGGACGACGGGACCCTTCACCGGTTCCAGGCCCAGCAGGTGATCCTGGCCACCGGCGGCTACGGCCGCGCCTACTTCTCGGCCACCAGCGCCCACACCTGCACCGGCGACGGCGGCGGCATGGCGCTGCGGGCCGGCCTGCCCCTGCAGGACATGGAGATGGTCCAGTTCCACCCCACCGGCATCTACGGCGCCGGCTGTCTGATCACCGAGGGCGCCCGGGGCGAGGGCGGCTACCTGACCAATTCCGAGGGCGAACGGTTCATGGAGCGCTATGCGCCCTCTGTGAAGGACCTGGCCCCCCGCGACATGGTGTCCCGGGCCATGACCATCGAGATCCGTGAAGGCCGTGGCGTCGGTCCCAAGAAGGACCACATCCACCTGCACCTTGATCACCTGGACCCCAAGGTGCTGCACCAGCGCCTGCCGGGCATCTCGGAAAGCGCCAGGATTTTCTCGGGTGTCGACGTGACTCGGGAGCCAATTCCGGTGCTTCCCACGGTTCACTACAATATGGGCGGGGTGCCCACGAACTTCTACTCGGAGGTGGTCACGCGCGCGGGGGACGACCCCGACAAGGTGGTGCCGGGCCTGATGGCGGTGGGCGAAGCCGCCTGCGTCAGCGTCCACGGGGCCAACCGCCTGGGCTCGAACTCGCTGATCGACCTGGTGGTGTTCGGCCGCTCGGCCGCCCTGCGCGCGGCGGCGACGATCAAGGCCGGCGCCACCCAGCCCGAGCTGAAGCCCGCCATGACCGACGGCCACCTGGCCCGTTTCGACAAGCTGCGCCACGCCAATGGCGGCACGCCGACCGCGGCCCTGCGGCTGGAGATGCAGCACGCCATGCAGGAGGACGCCGCGGTGTTCCGCACCCATGACGCGCTGGCGTCGGGGGTCCGGCGCATGCAGGCGGTGAACGACAAGCGCGGCGACCTGAAGGTCACCGACCGCGGCATGATCTGGAACACCGACCTGGTGGAGACCCTGGAGCTCGAGAACCTGGTGGTCCAGGCGATCGTCACCGTGAACGGGGCCCTGAACCGCACCGAGAGCCGCGGGGCCCACGCCCGCGAGGACTTCCCGGACCGCGACGACAAGCAGTGGATGAAGCACACCCTGTCCTGGGTCGACGACGCCACCGGCAAGGTGAAGCTCGACTACCGCCCGGTCCACGACTTCACCATGACCGACGAGATCGCGCCGTTCCCGCCCAAGGCGCGGGTCTACTAGGCGTGCCGATGCTTTCTAAGGACGTTGTCTGATGGTCCAACTCGCCCTGCCGAAGAACTCCCGCGTCCAGAAGGGCCGCCACCATCCGGCGCCCGCCGGCGCGAAGAAGGTCAAGACCTTCAAGGTCTACCGCTACGACCCCGAGGGGACCGAGAACCCGCGCTGGGACACCTATGACGTGGACGTGGACGCCTGCGGCCCGATGGTCCTGGACGTGCTGATCCACATCAAGAACACGGTCGACCCGACCCTGTCCTTCCGGCGGTCGTGCCGCGAGGGGGTCTGCGGCTCCTGCGCCATGAACATCGGCGGCCGCAACACCCTGGCCTGCACCCACGGCCACGCCGAGATCCCCGGCAAGGACTGCCAGATCTCGCCGCTGCCCTCGATGCCGGTGGTCAAGGACCTGATCCCCGACCTGAGCATGTTCTACGCCCAGTACGCGTCGATCGAGCCCTGGCTGCACACCACCTCGCCCGAGCCCCAGAAGGAATGGCGCCAGTCGCCCGAGGACCGGGAGAAGCTCGACGGCCTCTACGAGTGCATCCTGTGCGCCTGCTGCACCACCTCGTGCCCCAGCTACTGGTGGAACGGCGAGAAGTACCTGGGCCCCGCCACCCTGCTGCACGCCTACCGCTGGCTGATCGACAGCCGCGACGAGGCCACCGGCGACCGGCTGGACGCCCTGGAGGACCCCTTCAAGCTCTATCGCTGCCACACGATCATGAACTGCGCCCAGGTCTGCCCCAAGGGTCTGAACCCCGCCAAGGCCATCGCCGAGGTGAAAAAGATGTTGGTCGAGCGCGTCGTCTGATTGAGTTGATCCAGGGCAAGGCGATCCAAACTGCGTTCGGTAAGTTGACGCCGCCGTCACTTTTCTGCATGGGGCTGTCATGAGCTCGCCGGACGCGCATGTTGTGATCATCGGGGCGGGGCACGCCGGCGGAACCGCCGCGGCCCTGCTGCGGCAGTACGGCCATGCGGGCCCGATCACCATGGTCGGCTCCGAGCCCATCGCGCCCTACCAGCGCCCGCCGCTCTCCAAGGCCTGGCTGAAGGGCGAGGCCGACGCCGAGTCCCTGGCGCTGAAGCCCCTGGAATTCTACGCCGAGCACGACATCGACTTCCGGCCCAACGTCTCGGCCCTGCAGATCAATCGCGGCGAGAAGACCGTCACCCTCTCCGAGGGGCCGCCGGTGGCCTACGACGTGCTGATCCTCGCCACCGGCGCCCGGGCCATCAAGCTGCCGATCGAGGGCGCGGACCTCTCCGGCGTCCTGGAGCTGCGCACCGCCGCCGACGCCGAGGCCCTGAAGGCGGCGCTCGGCCCCGGCAAGACCATCGCCATCGTCGGCGGGGGCTATATCGGCCTGGAGGCCGCCGCCTCCGCCCGCGCCCTGGGCGCCCAGGCGGTGGTGATCGAGCGCGAGGCGCGCCTGCTGGCCCGGGTCGCCAACGAGACCCTCTCGAACTTCTTCCAGGACTATCACGAGGCCCGCGGCGTGAAGTTCGAGCTGGGGGCCAGCGTCACCGGCTTCGCAGGCCAGGACGGCAAGGTCACCGGCGTGAAGCTGGCCGACGGCCGCACCATCGCCTGCGACGTGGCGCTGGTGGGCGTCGGCGCCCATCCCAACGACGAACTGGCCCGCGAGGCCGGCGTGACCTGCGAGCGCGGCGTGGTGGTCGACCTCGAAGCGCGCACCTCCGACCCCTCGATCTTCGCCATCGGCGACGTGGCCCACCGGCCGATGCCGATCTACGGGCGCATGTTCCGCATGGAGAGCGTGCCCAACGCCCTGGAACAGGCCAAGCAGGCCGCCGCCGCCATCGTCGGCCGCCCGGCGCCCGCCGGCGAGGTGCCGTGGCAGTGGTCCGACCAGTACGACCTGAAACTCCAGATCGCCGGCTACCCCTTCGAAGCCGACCAGGTGCTGCTGCGCGGCGATCCCAAGACCGGCAAGTTCGCCATCTTCCATCTGAAGGGCGACCAGGTGCAATCCGTGGAGGCGATCAACTCGCCCCCGGAGTTCATGATGGGCCGACAGCTCATCGGCAACCGCAAGCCCGTGGACAAGGCGAGACTTGCGGACCCAACTGTTTCCATGAAAGAGGTCGCCGCCTGACCGGCGCGGGGAGAAAAATGGCCAAGATCACCTACATTGAGAACGACGGCACCGAGCACGTCATCGACGTGAAGCCCGGCCTGACGGTGATGGAAGGCGCGGTGAAGAACAACGTGCCCGGCATCGACGCCGACTGCGGCGGCGCCTGCGCCTGCGCCACCTGCCACGTCTATGTGGACGCCGCGTGGGAATCCAAGACCGGCGAGAAGTCGGCCATGGAGGAATCGATGCTCGACTTCGCCGAGAACGTCGAGGCCAACAGCCGCCTGTCCTGCCAGATCAAGGTCAGCGACGAACTCGACGGCCTGATCGTTCGCCTGCCGGAAAGCCAGCACTAGCCGGCGTTCGAAGGCGTCCCCCAGGGGCGGGCGGTGAAGGTGACGACACCGCCGCCCGGGACGCGGGCTTCCCGGCCCATGCCTTAGCCGCCGCAGCCGGG
>DASUIJ010000227.1:0-2076 GCA_036279815.1 Phenylobacterium sp.
GAAGGTCATGAACACCCGCGCGGTCGCCGCCTGCATCAACGGCAGCATGGCCAGGATCATCAGCCGCTTGTGGATCTCCGGCCTGCGGGTGTTGACGATGGCCAGGGTGAACAGGGTGACGAAGGACGCCAGCGCCAGCAGCGACACCACGGTGAAGTGGCGGGCGGCGTCGCCCATGCCGATGGTCTCGGCGACCTTGATCGAATTGATCGCCGCCAGCACCACGGTGAAGCCCATGGCGGTGGCCAGGGCGACGCCGGCGACGCCCCAGGACCGGTGATCCGGCGTCCGGCCGGCGGCAACCAGGGTGGTCTGCACGAAGTAGAACAGGGTCCACGTGAAGAACAGCATGCCGTGGATGTGCAGGATCGGGTGGCCGGTGAAGCTGCCGGTGGCGATCTTGGCCCAGTAGGTGGGGATGAATCCGCCGAACGCGATCAGTACGAACGCTCCGGCCATCCAGACATAGAACGTGCTGCGAGTGCTGCGCGCAGCGCCTGCTGTGACGGCGACCATCCGGTTCCCCCTAGTCTGCCAATTCCCGGGCGGAGCTTGTCACAAGCGCAGCAGGTTACAAGGTGAATGCGAAAGCCGGAAAGTCGAAGGATATCCCATCACCTGCGGCGACCTGCGGCCTTGAGGCTCCTGATCTTGGGGTGCGGACGAAACGACCGCCGGCATCTATCGCTCGGCCCGCTCGACGATCATCGGCAGCCCGCCCTGCGGTTTCAGGGTCACGTGGGCGCGGGGCATCACCGTGTGGCCCACCACCGGCCGGAAGCGGAACCGCGCCAGCCAGTGCGAGAGCACCAGCAGCCCCTCGGCCTGGGCGAAGGCCATGCCGATGCAGATGCGCGGTCCGGCGCCGAAGGGAATGTACTGGAACCGGTGGTGGCCGGCCTTGGCCTCGGGGTCGAAGTTCTCCGGATTGAACAGCTCCGGCTCGTCCCACAGCCTGCGGTGCCGGTGCACCACCCAGGGCCAGACGCTGACCATGTCGCCCTTGCGGACCCGGTGGCCGCAGACCTCGTCGTCCTCCAGCGCCTCGCGGTCGATGCGCGGGACCGGGGGGTAGAGCCGCAGCGTCTCCTCCCAGACCATCTTCAGATAGGGCAGGCGGGCGAGGATATCCTCCGGCGACCCGCCGGCGTCCCACGCGGCCTGCGCCTCTTCCCGCGCCCAGGCCTGGGCCTGCCGGTCGCGGCTCAGGAGGTAGATCGCCCAGGCCAGGCCGTTGGCGGTGGTCTCGTGCCCGGCCACGAAGAAGGTCATGGCGTTGTCCAGGGCCAGCTTGGCGGCGGTCTTCGGGTCGGCGCGCTCGGCGAAGGCGTCAAGCAGCCGGGTCATGAAGTCGGCCGGCGGCGAGGGATCGTTGCGGCGTTCGGTGATGAACGCCTCCATCCGCCTGAGCAGGAAACGCCGCCCCGCGGCGCCCCGGCGCTGGACGCGGCTCTGGTCCAGGATGGGCAGGCCGAACAGCACCCCCAGCCGGTACTCGCCGGTGGCGGCGATCACCGCGTCCACCTGGGGCGAGGCCTCGTCGAAGGACAGCCCGGCCCGGCCCGAGAACAGGGCGTGGTCGATGATCTCGAAGGTGGTGCGGGTGGCCTCGGCGGCCACGTCGATGCGGTCGCTCTCGCCGCTCGCCCAGCGGTCGGCGGTGCGCTCCGCGATCTGCGCGAAGATCGGCGTGAAGGTCGACAGGGCGCCGGGCGTGAACGAAGGCGCCATCAGGCGGCGCTGGTCGCGCCAGCTCTGGCCCTCCGCCGAGAACAGCCCCTCGCCCAGGGCCGGCTCCACCATTTTCCGCACGATGCCCGGCTTGGGATAGTTCGTCGCGTTGTCCAGGAAGACCCGCCGGATCCCCTCGGGATCGCTCACCCCGTGATAGGTCAGGTGCAGCACGCGGCTCTGGCGGTAGAGGTCGTCGAACGTCTCCCTGGGCCAGCCCACCAGCGGGTTCCTGGCCGTCTCGCCCAGGAACATGTCGAGGAAGGTGGGCCAGCTGTCCGTCTGCTCGGGCGCTGCGGGTCGGAAGCGCTGCGGCGCGGCGGCGTGCGGGAGGTCTTCGACAAG
>DASUIJ010000228.1:0-13241 GCA_036279815.1 Phenylobacterium sp.
CGCAGCCGGACGAACCGTCGCCGCGTGGGCTCTCCCACCTTCATCATATAGCGTTAACAAGTGCTTCCCGGGCCCCGGCCCGCGACACTAGGACCCTGGGCGCAGATAGATGGGATTGCCCAGGATCAGGAGCTTGCCGTCGGCGCCGCGGACGTCGATCCGGAGCCAGTGGGAGCGGCCGTCGGAGGTGAGTTCGAAGGCCTTGCGCGCCTCCGCCCCGCCCAGGACGGGATCGACGGCCGCCGCCAGCCTTGCGCCGTCGCCGGCCAGGCTGAGCACGGCCCCGGGCGGCGCCCCGGCCACGTGGACCTCCACCGTCACCCTGGCGCCCGCGGCGGCCGGCAGGGCGTCGCCCATCTCCGCCCGCGCCGCGCCGGTCCGCGCCTCCACCTCCAGCAGCCGATCGCGCACGCCCCAGACATCGACGAAGACATGGCCCCGGCGGATCGCCTCCAGCACCGCCGCCTGCGACAGCTCGGATGCGTGGACCACCGTGGTGGGAACGCCGAGCGACGGCGGCCTGGCGGGATCGGCCGCCGCCTCATGGCTGTCGGAGCCGCCGATGGCGGTGATCCTCAGTCCGGCGTCCAGCCGCTTCTCCCAGACAGGGATGCCCGACAGCGGGCCCTCCGCCCCGAGATAGGCCAGGGAGCCCCCGTTGACCGCCTCGATGGCGTCGATCCGCCGCCAGTCGGTGTCCGCCGTCCAACCGCAGCCCATGCAGGCCTCGCCCGAAGGCAGGCCCGGATGGCTGACCGAGATCAGGCCGTGGGCGGCCTCCACCTCGTCCAGCAGCTTCGCGAGCGTCGGCGCGCGCGGCGAGCCCAGCTGGAAGTCCAGCGGCCCCACGACGCCCAGCACGTTGGCGTGCCCCTTGAACGTGGTGATCTCCCGTCCGGGGATCAGCAGCAGGTCGTCGAAATAGGGCGCAAGCTCTCGCAGCGCGCCGTTCTGGGAGGTGGTGTTGTGGTCGGTCACCGCAATGAAATCGAGGCCCCGGGCGACCGCCTGCTCCAGGGTCTTGAACACCGGGCAGGGGACCTTGGCGCCCCGGCGCGACAGGCACGAGCCGTCGGAATGGGCGGTGTGCATGTGCAGGTCGCCGCGATACCAGCCGGGGCCCGCCCTGGTGGGCTCCGTCGCGAAACCGGGGAAGGGCGCGTCGGCCCGGTCGAACCAGATCTTCGCGCTATAGGCGGCGGTCGCCGTCTTGCGGATGTTCGGCGCGCCCAGCACCAGCCTCCAGGTTCCCGGCGGCAGGGGGCCGGGCAGGTAGGAGGGCGTGGCGTCGGCCTCCTCCACCACGACCCTGGACTTGTTACCGCCGCTCCAGCCCCGGAACCGCTGGGGATCCCGCAGGCCCAGGTCGATGACCGAGCGCTCGGCCTTGCCGGTGTAGTCGAACTGCACCGTCAGCCGCACGGTCCCGGCCGGCAGCCGGAACGGGACCTCGGCATAGGTCTCGTGGTTCGCGCGGGTCAGGGTCCCGGTCAGGGTCAGGTCCGGCGCCCGCTCGGCGGCGACGGCCAGGACAGGCGCCAGCCACCCCAGCAGGGCGGCCGTTGCGGCGGCGATCATGTGTCGGAAGGTCGGTTTCACCCGACGCCGTATAGCATGGCGGCGGGACAGGCGCGGAACGGCCAGGGACGCTCCGGATCAGGGTTGCCGGTCGCCGTGCTCCACCCAGGCCACGTCCCCGCGCCAGTGATGGACGCCGTTGCAGGCGATGCACCGGAAGGCGTATTCGGCGGTCGAGGCGCTAAGCTGTTGCTCGGTCATGCGTTGACCGGTGGAGACCACCCGCCCCTCCACGGGACATTTGATCAGGACCCGGGCCATCAACCGACCGCCCCCGGCCAGCGGCGGGCCTCTCGCCGCCATTCCTGCTGGTCGTCCAGGGTGTTGAGAAGTTCGCTCAGCGCTTCGGCGGCGGCGTGATTGGCCGGCGCGCCCTGGGCGGTAAGGGTCTCGAGGGTCAGCAGATCGATGGTGGACCAGCGGCCCACCGTCTCGCATGTCCGATATCGTTCCATCTGTCAGATATGGGGTTTCCCGCTGTTTTTACTAGGTGAATCAGAAATAAACAGCGCAGCTTGCAAGTTTCCGGCGAATAGGATTGCCCATTCCTCCGGATTGTGATTTAGTTCACGTATCGAATATCGCATTGGCTCGGCGGCCATCCGGTCTGGTTCTTCGGAGCGAAGTACTTGGAACCGCCATCGACCCTCTCCGAAAATTTGGTCACCACGTTGGATTTGGCGAGGTGAATATCTACACCCCGGAAAGGGACAAGACATGACGACTGGCACCGTGAAGTGGTTCAACGGCCAAAAGGGCTTCGGCTTCATCCAACCCGACGAAGGTGGTGGCGACGTGTTCGTTCACATCTCGGCCGTGGAACGCGCGGGCCTCGGCACGCTGCATGAAGGCCAGAAGGTCAGCTACGAGCTCGAGCGCGACTCGCGCAGCGGCAAGATGTCCGCGGGCCAGCTCCAAGCCGGCTGATCGGAACCCGATCATAGACGACCAGACGGGCCGGCTCACGCCGGCCCGTTTTCTATTGGGCGCTCGCCGTCCGTTTTCAAATCCAGGCCGCCCCCGCCGCATGGCCCGGGACCGGGCTTCCGCCTGACCTCTCAGACCGCGTTCGCCGAACATCAGTCGCTCCGGCGTTTCCTTAACGGGGCTCTTACCTTGTCGGCCTAGCTTTGCCGGGTCTGAATGGGGGACGACACTGATGGGCGTCATGAAACGCATCGCCGCGGGCCGGATCTGGCTTCGGGCTTTCCATCGGGACCGCCGGGGCGTCACCGCCCTGACCTTCGCGCTCTCGGCCATGGTGCTGCTGGCCGCCGTGTTCGCGGCGATCGACGCCGCCCGGTTCTCCGCCGCCCGCGTCCAGCTCCAGGACGCCCTGGACTCGGCCGCCCTGGCGGTCGGGGCCAGCAACGCCACCGATCAGGCGACGATCACCAAGATCGGCGAGACCTTCCTGTCCGGCCAGCTGGCCGGGAACAACAGCCTGATCAACACCAGGCCGTCCTTCCAGCTGGCTGGGAAGACGATCACCGCCACGGTCACCGCCGACGTCGATCCGATCTTCATGGACCTGTTCACAGGCAGCCTGATGAACGCGAGCGCCAGCGCCCAGGTGGTGCGTGGGCTGGATCAGACCATCGAAATGGCCATGGTGCTCGACACCACGGGCTCCATGGCGGGAACCAAGATCGCCACCCTGAAGACCGCCGCCACCTCGCTGGTCACCAAGGTGATGACCGGCAACACCAACGGCGAGGTCAAGATCGGCGTCGTGCCCTTCGCCAACTACGTGAACATGGGGGTCGCGTCCCGCACCCAGACCTGGGCCAGCGTGCCGGCCGACTGGATCGAGACCATCACCTCCGGCGGCACGACCACCACGCCGTCCTGCTACAAGACCTCCTGCACAGGCACGGAGACCTACACCTGCACCAGAACCACGACCAATGACGGGGTGACCACCACCACGACCGGCACATGCACGCGCAGCACCGGCTGCACCACGGTCAAACTCAATCCCTGCCCCGCCCCCGTCACCAGCCCGGTCACGACCTCGTACAGGACCCACACCTTCAAGGGCTGTTACGGCTCCCCGGCCTATCCCCAGAACGTCCGCGACAGCGATGCGTCCCGGCGATATCCCGGCTTCCTCGACAAGACCTGCGCCAAGCAGGTCACGCCCCTGACCACCAGCGTTGCGACCCTCAAGAGTGCGATCACCGCCCTGAGCGCGTCGGGCAACACCTACATCCCCGCGGGTCTCGCCTGGGGCTTCAACATGCTGTCCCCGCAGACGCCGATGACCGAAGCCGCCGCCTACGACACCGCCGGCCCCAACCAGAAGCCGCGCAAGGTGCTGCTGCTGATGACCGACGGCGCGAACACCAAGCTCATGACCGCGGCGAACGGCGACCATGAAACCAACCCGGCCAGCGGCTCCCGCGCGCTGCAGGCCGACACCTGGACGGCCGAGCTGTGCACCAACATCAAGGCCCAGAAGATCGAGATCTATTCGGTGGCCTTCGACATCGGCTCCGACACCGTCGCCCGGGACCTGGTCCGCAACTGCGCAACCGACGCCAAGCACTTCTACGACGCCGCCAACTCGGCGGACCTGATCGCCGCGTTCGCCGATATCGCCGCCTCCCTCCAGTCCCTGCACATCTCGCACTAGGACGCGGCGGGGACCTCCAGCAGGGCGTCGCCCAGCAGGTCCTGCAGCAGGGGCGACTGCGGATAGGGGTGATGCCGGTACTGCCGGAACCCCTCGGCCAGCTCGACGCCGAAATCGCGGCCGCGCCGCCGCGTCCAGCGCTCCATCGACTGCAGGTGGTCGCCGATGCCGTGCTGCCGGGCGACCCAGCTGTCCTGGCTGGCGTGGGCGGCCAGCATCGCACGCTTGGTCTCGAACCTCGCCGCCACATCGGCCCCGAAGTGCGGGATCACCCGGACGCCCTCGCGGTCGCGGCCGCCGATCGGGTCCATGAAATAGAGGTGCGGGATGGCCGCCAGGGGCGCCGAGGGTCCGGTCGCGTAGTTGGGCACCGAGGCCGCGAAACAGGCGTCGCGCGCCAGCAGGCTGATGGCCTCGTGATCGGGGTGGTAGTCGGCCGGCGAGGAGGCGATCACCACGTCCGCGCCCGACCAGCGGACCAGCTCGGTCACCGCCCGGCGCGAGCGGTCGTCGTTGAACACCGCCAGGTCGCCCAGCCCGGCGCAGCGATAGTCGGCGCCGATCAGCGCGGCCGCCGCCGCCGCCTCGGCCAGGCGGATCCGCGCGGTCTCGTCCGGTCCCGTCTCGGAGGAGCCGCCCTCCCCGGCCGTGGCGGTCGCGATCTTCACCACGTGACCGGCCGCCGCCAGCAGGGCCAGGGTCCCTGCCGCCAGGGTCTCGATGTCGTCAGGATGGGCGTGAAGCGCCAGGATCACCGTCATGGGCGCAGGCTAGCCCAGCAGACCCCGCTGGCAAGCGGCCGCGACGCGGCGCAACCGCGGCTACTGGGCCCTGGCCACCCGCGGCGTCGCCAGCAGCTCCAGCACCGAGTCCACATAGGTCCGCGCGTTGGCCCGCGCCGCGCTGACGCCCGAGGTGCCGCCGTCGCGTTCCAGCTGCTCCAGGCCGCCGCCCTCCATGAACAGGGCGCGGAACGCCTCCTTCTCGATCAGGGCGGTGGGCAGCAGCTCGATGCCGCTCTGCCGCAACTGCTCGACCACCTGCTTCAGCGACCGTGTCCGCACCGCCGCCGGAACCCGCGTCAGCAGGCAGCGGTGCAGGGTCTCGCGCCCGGATCGGCGTCCGAACTGCCGCACCATCTCGGCCGCCTTGATCGCCTGCAGGGCCTCCAGCTGCGAGGCCGCCAGCGGCGTCAGGACCAGGTCCAGGCGAAGCGAGGTGAAGGCCATGGCGCCGCGGACCGAGCCCTCGGTGTCCAGTATGATCCAGTCCGGCTGCAGTCTCTGGGCCTCGCGCAGGGCGTCGCGGATGTCCTCGGCGGTCGGCGCGGGGTGCACGGTGACCTTGGGCGGTCGGCCCGGCAGGTTCGCCCAGTGGACCAGCGGCTTGTTGGGATCGGAGTCGATCATCGCCACCCGACCGCCGCGTTCCGCCAGGCCCAGCGCCAGCAGCAGCGCGGCCGTGGTCTTCCCGGCGCCCCCCTTCGGGCTGATAAATGCGATGTTGGGCAAACGGAGCGTCCTTCCTCCCGACCATAACCAGCCCCACCCCGGACTTGTCGAGCGGGATACGCGTCTGACGCGAATAACGGTGTCGCCTCGCAGGCGAACAGCTAGGAAATCGAGCGATGAGTCACCTCCCTTCCCACGTCCTGGTCACCGGTTCCACCCGCGGCATCGGCGCGGCGATCGTCGAGGCGCTTGCGGCCAGGGGCGCCCGGGTGATCGGCCACGGCCGGGCCGGCTCCGACGGCGTCATCGGCGCCGACCTTTCCCAGGCGGGCGGCGCGGACCGGCTCTGGGACCAGGCCCTTGAACGGCTCGACGGCCGGATCGACGTGGTGGTCAACAACGCCGGGGTGTTCGAGGCGGTCGCCGCGGACGCGCCGCTGGACGACTGGCACGCCGCCTGGAGCCGCACCCTGCAGATCAACCTGCAGGCCTCCGCCGACCTATGCCGCCGCGCGGTGCTGCATTTCGCCGAACGCGGCGTCCCCGGACGGCTGGTCAACATCGCCAGCCGAGCCGCCTATCGCGGCGACTCTCCGGCCCACTGGCACTACGCCGCCTCCAAGGCCGGCATGGTCGCCATGACCAAGTCGATCGCAAGGGGCTACGCCGCCCAGGGGATCCTGGCCTTCGCCATCTGTCCGGGGTTCGTCATGACCGGCATGGCCGAGGACTATCTGGCCAGCCGCGGGGGCGACAGGCTCCTGGCCGACATCCCGCTGGGCCGGGTCGCCGATCCGGCCGAGGTGGCCAATGCGGCGACCTATCTGGCCCTGGACGCCCCGCCCTCGATGACCGGGGCCGTCCTCGACATCAACGGCGCCAGCTACGTGCGCTAGAGCGGGTCCGACCGGAAATCCTGCACTCCGCTCAGAATAAACCGTAGCAGATTTCACACTACACTGTGGCCGGCCGCCGACGCGACATCGCGCCACACACGCAACCCTGGCCGTCAAAAATCCCTTTGCAGCAAAGGGATAGAGGACTTCTGCCGCACCCGGCGCCGCAGTCTAAGCTCTACTGTTTGACACAATTTGACCATCGGGCCCCGGTGCAAAGTGAATTGTTAACCACGAATCTGCGTAATTGCACTGCGCAAGGACGTGTAACCCCGCCGGCACGGCAGTAAAACTATCCGGAGTCCTTCGCATCTTGTCCCCAATTTCTCCTAATTCCTTCGCCGTAACAGTAAATCGTAAACCTGAAGGAGGCGCTCGATGACGACGTTCTCAGTATCTAGCGCCAGTCAGCTCACCACGGCGCTCGGCAGCGCCAAGGGCGGCGACATCATCAGCTTGGCCGGTGGCAATTACGGCGATGTTACGATCAGCAAGGCGTTCGCCAGCGACGTGAGCATCATCTCCGCCAGCGACAGTTCGCCGGCCGTGTTTCACACGCTCAACATCAATGGCAGCTCGCACGTCGCCATCGACAGCGTGAAGGTCGCCTTCACGCCGACCTCGACCACCTACGCCTTCACGCCGGCGGTCAACATCAACAATTCCAGCTACATCACCTTCTCGCACTCCAGCGTGATCGGCGGCGACGCCATCAACGGCGTGTCGCCCAACGCGACGTCCCTGGACTCCACCCAGAACGTGCTGGGCTATCCGACCGGCTACGGAATCCTGATCGGCAAGTCGACCGGGGTGACCGTCGAGGGCGTCGAGGTCGCGAGCGTCAACAAGGGGATCGTGATCGCGACCTCCGACTACGTGACCGTCTCGCACAGCGAAATCCACGACTTGCGCACCAGCGGCATCGTCGGCGCCGGCGTCAACCACCTCACCATCGACTCCAACCACATCCATGACTCCAACCCGTGGCACTGGGGCTACGGCGACCATGCCGACTATCTGGCGCTGTGGACCAACGCCGGCCAGGCCTCGGCCAGCACCGACGTCAAGATCACCAACAACCTGATGGAGCAGGGCGGCGGCACGGCCCTGCTGGGCATGTGGCTGCAGGGCGGCGCCGCCGGGTTCACCAACGTCAAGATCTCGGGCAACGCGTTCCTGAACGGCAACTTCCAGGGCATCACCCTGTGGGACACGTCCAACTCCAGCGTCGACCACAACACCCTGCTGCAGACCAGCGGCGACACCAAGGCGCGGCCGAGCATCCTGCTGTCGTCCGGGACCCACAACGTCACCGTCAGCGACAACTCCACCGGCGCCTACAATGACCAGTCGGGCGCCACCGGGTCCCTGGCCAATACGGCCCTGAACAACATCCTGGTCCAGAAGTGGGATCCCTCGGCGGCGGGCTACTACACCACCACCCTGATCACCGCGACCCAGGCCGACTACGACATCACCGGCTACTACGGCGTCACGGGCGGCGGCGTGGTGGCGAGCCCGACCCCGGACCCGGCCCCGGCCCCGGCCCCGGCCCCGGCGCCTGCCCCGGCCCCCTCGACGGACGTGTCCGGCTCGGGTTCGCCCGGCCAGGTCCTGGACGGCACCTGGTCCTACACCAAGATCATCGGCACCTCCGGCAACGACACCATCACCTCCAAGTCCGGCGGCGACACCCTGGTCGGCGGCGCGGGGGACGACACCTACGTCTTCACCGCCTCCGGCACCCAGGTGGTCGAAGCCTCCGGCGGCGGGACCGACACCGTGGTCATCAAGGGCGACTACATCCTGGGCTCGAACGTCGACAACCTGACCATCAGCAGCGCCGCCACCAACAACTGGTCGGGAACCGGAAACGGGCTGAACAACGTGCTCACCGGCAACGCCGGCGGCAACCTGCTCGACGGCATGGCCGGGAACGATACGATCTTCGGCGGCCTCGGCAACGATATCGTGGTCGGCGGCGCCGGCTCCGACCGACTCACCGGCGGCGCGGGCAAGGACGTCTTCCGCTTCGATCGCGGCAGCGGCTCGGACGTGGTCGCCGACTGCTCCAGGCTCGATCACGACGTCGTCGACATCTCGGGCTACCTGAAGGCCGGCTACAAGCCCGTCATCACCGACGTCGGCACGGACGTGAAGATCAGCTTCTCCAGCGGCGATTCCATCATCCTGACCGGCATCCACGCCAAGGACCTGATCGCCACCACCGTCGGCTTCACCGTCTAGAATCGACTGCGCGACGCCAGGGCCCCGGCCTCCCTGAGAGGCCGGGGCCTTTGCATGTCCGCCCGCCGCGACCTTGTCAGGCGGGCCACGGGGGTGCAGCTTGTCCCAGGCGTGTCCTCTCGAGTCCCGTGAATGTCGACCACCTTCTCCGACGCCCTGGACGACACCCTCGCCCGGTTCAAGGCCGCGGGCTACGAGGCGCTTTGCGTGGTCGCGGGCCCCGATGCGATCGAGCGGATCTTCGTCGAGCGCGGCGACGCCGCCATCCTCCTGGACTGCGACGAGAAGCGCGACGTGGCCTGGTACCAGGGCGAATTCGAGCTTCGGGCCCGGGCCGAGCCGGGCGCCGTCGTGACCTGTGAGCTGGACGGCCAGACCCTGGAGATCGCCGTCGGCGACCTGCCGCCGCCCAATCCGGACCGGTCCGCGCCGGAAACCCCCGAATCCTCGGCCGAACGCGCCGCGGCCTGACCCCTGGTCCGAACATGAACAGCACCCCTGCCCTGCGACGGCTGATCGACCTGCCCGGCATGGACGACCTCGAGCTCAAGGCCCTGATGAAACCGGCCTTCGCGGACCCCGAGAACCGCGCCGAGTTCCCGGAGATCGACGCCCTGTCGCTCAAGCTGTTCGGCCTCACCGCCGACCAGGCCGAGGATGTCCCGCGCCCGGCCGGCTGGGACCGCATCGAGCGCCAGCCCATCCCCCGGCAGGTCGAGGCCTTCGAGGCCGCCGGCTGGGACGTCACCGACAACAAGCGCCGTCCGCTGCGCATGCTGGGCCAGTTCAACCAGCAGCTCTGGCTGGCCCTGCGCGGCGTCGCCGGCGAGGTGCCCTTCGTGCCCGACACCGACAAGCCCGCCGCCTGGGAATCCGGCCTGGCGGCGGAAGCCGCCCGCTTCCGCAAGCGCTAGCCGCCGGCCCCGCGTGTCCGAACCCCTGTTCGCCGGTCCGCACGAGGCCCAGCTGCGGCAGGGCATGGCCTGGCTGCAGGAGCACCTGCTCAACCACGCGGAGATCATCTTCGGCCAGGTGCTGGCCGCGGCCCCCGACCACCCCCTGGCCCTGCGGATGCGCGGCGTCGCCCTGTTCAAGCTGGGCCGGCGCGACGAGGCGATCGCCGCCCTGACCGCCGCCGCCGAGCGGGACGCCGGCCAGCCCCGCGCCTGGTCCGACCTGGCCGTGGCCCTGCGCGACGCCGGCCGCGCGGAGGACGCCGCCCGGGCCTACGCCCGCGGGATCGCCGCCCAGTCCGCCGGCGCCGGCCCGGCCCCGCCCCTGGCCGGTCAGGTCTTCTCCAGCGACCGCGCGCGCCACGCGGTCACCGTCGTCGACTATCCCTACAGGGCCGAGATCCGCTACGGCGCCGGCCGGCCCGCCCACCCCGAACTCGCCGCCCTGATCGGCGCGGGCCGCGAACGCTACCGGGACACCCTGTCGCGCCTGGGCGAGATGCAGGCCGACTTCGCCCAGGTTCCCCTGGGCGGGACCTACGACACGCCCCAGCCCTTCTGGCTCAACGCCTGGTTCCCCCCGCTCGACGCCATGGCCCTGACCGGCATGCTGCGCCAGCACGATCCCGCCCGCTTCGTGGAGATCGGCTCCGGCGTCTCCACCAAGTTCGCCCGCCGCGCGGTGAGCGCCTACGGCCTTCGCACCCGGCTGACCTCGATCGACCCCCAGCCTCGCAACGAGATCGACGGCCTCTGCGACCAGGTGATCCGCACTCCCCTGGAGCAATGCGACCCGCAGATGTTCCAGGCCCTGGAGCCCGGCGACATCTTCTTCCTGGATTCCTCGCACCGCGCCTTCCAGGGCTCCGACGTCACCGTGTTCTTCCTGGAGATCCTGCCGCGCCTGAAGCCCGGGGTGATCGTCCACGTCCACGACATCTACCTGCCGGACGACTACATCTCCGGCCATGTCCGCCGGCTGTGGAACGAGCAGTACCTGCTGGCCACCGCCCTGCTGTTCGGCCCCGACCGGTTCGAGATCCTGTTCCCCAGCTGGTTCGTCGGCCGCGACCCCGACCTCGCCGCCCACGCCGAGGCCCTGCTGCGCCAGGGCCCGCTCTCCGGCCTCGGCCTCTACGGCGCCTCGTTCTGGATGCGAATTCGCTAGGCCGCCGCGCCGGTCAGCCATTGCCGCCGGACGCGCGAAGGGCTTTTCTGCGCGCCGCACAGAAAACCGGACGGGAAGAAACGAAAATGACGCAAGGCACGGGTCTGCAACTGCGTTCGCTGGTCAAGGCCGACGGCGAACTGGAACTGTCTCTGGCCAGCGTGCCGATCCCCGAGCCGGGCGCCGACGAGGTGCTGGTCCGGATCGAGGCCTCGCCGATCAACCCGTCGGACCTGGGCCTGCTGCTGGGCCCCGCCGACCTGTCCACCGCCAAGGTCTCCGGAACCCCGGACCGGCCTGTGCTCACCGCGAAGATCCCGGCCGCCCTGATGCGGGGCATGGCCGCGCGCCTGGATGAATCCATGCCCGTCGGCAACGAGGGCGCGGGCGTGGTCGTCGCCGCCGGATCGTCGCCCCAGGCCCAGGCCCTGATGGGCAAGACCGTCGCCATCCTCGGCGGCGCCATGTACGCCCAGTATCGCTGCCTGAAGGCCGCCGACGTCCTGCCCCTGCCCCCCGGCGCCACGGCGGCCGACGGGGCCTCCTGCTTCGTCAATCCCCTGACCGCCCTGGGCATGGTCGAGACCATGCGCCGCGAGGGCCACACCGCCCTGGTGCACACCGCCGCGGCGTCCAACCTCGGCCAGATGCTCAACAAGATCTGCCTCGCCGACGGGGTCAGCCTGGTCAACATCGTCCGCAGCCCGGAGCAGGCGGCGATCCTGCGTGGCATCGGCGCCACGCATGTGGTGGACTCCAGCGCGCCCGGCTTCATGGACGACCTTGTCCAGGCCCTGGTGGAAACCGGCGCCACGCTGGCCTTCGACGCCATCGGCGGCGGCAAGCTGGCCGGCCAGATCCTCACCGCCATGGAGATCGCCGCCAACAAGACCGCGACCACCTACAGCCGCTACGGCTCCTCGGTGCACAAGCAGGTCTACATCTATGGCGGCCTCAACACCGCCCCCACCGAGCTCAACCGCGCCTTCGGCATGGCCTGGGGCCTGGGCGGCTGGCTGCTGACGCCGTTCCTGATGAAGATCGGGCCCGAGGCCGCCCAGAAGCTGCGCCAGCGGGTGGCCGACGAACTGAAGACCACCTTCGCCAGCCACTACACCGCCGAGATCTCCCTGGCCGAGGCCCTGAAGCCCGAGGTGGTCGCCGCCTACAGCAGGCGCGCCACGGGCGAGAAGTACCTGATCAATCCGGCCAAGGGCCTCTAGCCCCGGCCGAACTCAGACGTCCGCCGCCCCTCGGGAAGGAGGGGCGGCGGCGCATAGCGTTAGTGCGTGCGCTTGGCGGCTTCCGCTGCGGCGTCCGCCTTGCGGGCGACCGTGCCCGCGGCGGCGGCGGTGTTCTCCGCGGCGCGGTTGGCGGCGGCGGCGGTGTTCTGTGCCGCCGCGTCAGTGGCGGCCGCGGCGTTCTGGGCGGCGGCCTCCGTGGCCGCCCCCGCGTCCTGGGCGGCGGCGGAGGTGGCGGCGCCCGCGTGTTCGGCGGCCGCCTGAGCACTGTCCCCGGCGGCGGCGGCCTCGGAGCTGGCCTTGGGTCCGGGCGAGCAGGCGGCTGCGCCCAGGCTGAGGGCGGCGAGGACGGCGGCGGTGGCGGCGATGCGCATGGAAGTCTCCAGTCGGTGAAAGCTCTGGCGTAAACGGCCAGGGCGCGTCCGCGTTCCCGAGGCCCACGGACGCAACACCCAGCACAATCCGACGGCCATCGGCGCCGACAGCCCAAAACCCATTGCCATGGATCGCCACAGGCCGATCATCACGCCCCTGGGGCGAGCCCGCGCCGGTTCTCCACCCTCACGGAGAAACGGCGCCCCGTCCTGGATTGTTGTCATCGGAACGGAGGACCCTCATGGACGCCCAGACCCTCGCCAAGACCGAGACCCTGATCCCCGCCGCCGACCTGGCCCGCGACAATCCCGTGCGCTTCCCGAACGAGAGCGCCGCCTACCGCGCCGCCCGCACCGCCCTCCTGGCCGAGGAGATCGAGCTGCGCCGCCACATCGAGCGCGTCGCCGCCCAGCGCCGCGCCCTGCCCCCCGGCGGCGAGGTCCGGGGCGACTACCGATTCCAGGGCGAGGACGGCCCGGCCGCCTTCGCCGACCTGTTCGGGAACAAGCAGACGCTCGGCGCCTACAGCTACATGTTCGGCCCCCAGCGCGAACGCCCCTGCCCCATGTGCACCAACCTGCTGGACTCCTGGGACGGCGCCGCCGACGACCTCGACCAGCGCATGTCCCTGGTGGTGATCGCCCGCTCCCCCATCGACAAGCTCAAGGCCTGGAAGACGGAACGCGGCTGGAAGCAC
>DASUIJ010000229.1:0-4622 GCA_036279815.1 Phenylobacterium sp.
CGCCGGCCCTGCCGACGTCGGGGATGTAGACCGTCTCGACCTCGATTCCCGGGGCCATGCGGATCAGCCACTTGCGGGTGCCGTCCTTGGACACCTGGCGCTCGACGACCTCGGGCCGGGCCAGGGTGAAGGCCTCGGCCAGCGCCGCCCGGGTTTCCTTGGCCACGTCGGTCATGGCGGCGAAATCGGTGACGCCGTAGTGGTGGATCCAGCGCCAGAGCTGGCCGGCGCGCATCCTGGCCTTATCCGGGCGCACGACCTCGGCGGCGACCAGCGCCTCGACCAGGCCCTTGCGGGTCAGGCCCGAGAGGTTGGGCTTGGCGGTGACGGCCGGCGCGGCTGCGCGCGAAAGATCGAGGGTGACGCCCAAGGGGTGCTCGCTGTCTGGGAAGGCCGCCAATATAGGCAATGCCTTCCCAGGCTCCAAACGCCGCGCGGCCGCACCCCGCTCAGGCGGACAGCCAGCGGTCGAACCACCGGCCGATGTCGCGGAACACCGACGTGGACTCCGGACTGGTGAAGGCGCTGGAATACTGGGCGTGCGACATGGCCTCGTAGACCTCCAGCCGCGCCTCCACGCCGGCGTCGCGCAGGCGCCGGTAGACCCTGACGGTGTCGCTCAGCAGGATGTCGCGGGTGCCGGTGGTGAGCAGGGTGGGCGGGAAGCCCGCGAGGTCGCCGTGCACCGGGGAGATCAGCGGGTCGGCCAGGCTGCGCCCGTCCGCATAGAGCCGGGCGCAGGCTTCAAGCACGCCTTCGTAGAAGGGCAGCACCCCGTCGACCCCGGCGTTGACCCGATAGCTGTCGCTCTCGCCGGCCAGGTCCGACCACGGGGTGCTGGGCGCCAGGGCCCCTGGCAGGGGCAGGCCCAGGGCCTTGAGCTTCAGGGCCATCGCCAGGATCAGGCCGCCGCCGGCGGAGGTGCCGAACACGCCGACCGAGCCCGGCGCATGGGACTGGACGAGTTCGCGCCAGACGGCGACCGCGTCGTCGAGCGCGGCGGGAAAGGGATGGTCCGGCGGCATCCGGTAGTCCACCGACAGGACGCGGCGTCGGGTGTGGCTGGCGCCCAGCACCGCCTCGCCAAGGCCGGACTCCCCGCCGTAGATCACGTAGGCGCCGCCGTGGAAGTGGAGCAGCACGCGGTCCCTGTGCGCCGGATCGAGGTCGGCGGGGACCACTTCGCGGACGGTCACGCCGCCGATCCGGTGCTCCGTGACCTCCACCGGGAACAGCGCCCGGATCTCGCCCAGCCGCTGCAGGCCGAGTTCGTGGCTCCCGGCGACCATGGCCCGCCATTGTTCCAGGGTCTTCGGGGCCCGGCCCGGCATGGGCCCGGCGGTCTCGGCGAGGGTGGAGATGGAGCGCTGCAGGTCCGGGCTCACGGTGCCGGGCACCGGAAGGACGCGGGAGGCGACCGTGCGCGGGGTCAGGGTGGGGACGGCGTCGTCCATGGCGGGGTCCGGTCTCCGTGCGGGGGTGTCGTCCAATGAACGGCCCACGCGGCTGGGACGCAAGCGCGGACCCTCGGTCAAACAAATGTTCGACCCGACACTTTCGCCCGTCGGGCCCCTGCGCTAGCGTCGCGCCCTACTGAAAATCCAGCGCGGAGAGACGCGAACATGAAGGCCGTTCTGAGCAAGGTGACCGGCGGTCCCGAGACCCTGGTCTACGAGGACATCCCCTCCCCGGAGGTGAAGCCGGGCACGGCCCTGATCTCGGTGAAGGCCGTGGGAATCAACTTCCCCGACGTGCTGATGATCGAAGACAAGTACCAGTCCAAGCCGCCGCGCCCCTTCGCGCCGGGCGGTGAGATCTCCGGCGTGGTCAAGGCCATCGGCGAGGGCGTGACCAATGTGAAGGTCGGGGATCGGGTGCTGGCCCAGATCGGTTCCGGCGGCCTGGCCGAGGAAGTGCTGTCGCCCGCGGGCCGGCTGACCAAGATCCCCGACTCCATGCCCTTCGACGAGGCGGCGGCCTTCATCCTGACCTACGGCACCTCCTATCACGCGCTGCATGACCGGGGTCACCTGAAGGCCGGCGAAACCCTGCTGGTGCTGGGCGCGGCCGGCGGCGTCGGCCTGTCGGCGGTGGAGCTGGGCAAGGCCGTGGGCGCCAAGGTGATCGCCGCCTGCTCCACCCAGGAAAAAGTCGACCTGGCGATCCGACACGGCGCGGATTCCGGCGTCGTCTACGGCCGGGGCCCCTTCGACAAGGAAGGCCAGCGCGCGCTCGGGACCCTGTTCAAGGACGCCTGCGGACCCAACGGCGCGGACGTGATCTATGACGCCGTCGGCGGCGACTACGCCGAACCCGCGCTGCGCTCGATCGCCTGGGAAGGCCGTTATCTGGTGATCGGCTTCGCGGCCGGCGACATCCCGAAGATCCCGCTGAACCTGGCCCTGCTCAAGGGCTGCGACATCGTCGGCGTGTTCTGGGGCAACTGGACGGCGCGCAATCCCGGCCTGTTCCAGAAGTCCATCGAAGAGCTGATCGAGATGTACGGCCAGGGCAAGATCAAGCCCTACGTCTCCGAGCGCTTCCCCCTGGAAAAGGGCGCCGACGCGATCGCCCACCTGGGCAGCCGCAAGGCCATGGGCAAGGTCGTGGTGACGATCGACTGAACCTGCGCCTCTCCCCCGGAAACGGGGGAGAGGCCTGCAGAGGGCCCGGCCAGGCGATCGGGCGGTCCGGCGGCGCCCGGACCACAAAGAACGCGAACATCACCAAGGCCGTTCAGCCCTCGACGCGGCGCGGCGGCAGTTCTAGTGATCGCCGATCATATGACGGGAGACATGGGCATGGCGGGTCGTCTGGACGGCAAGGTGGCGGTGATCACCGGCGGGGTGTCGGGCATCGGCCTGGGCACGGTGGAGCTGTTCGTCGCCGAAGGCGCGAAGGTGGTGGCCGCCGACATCCAGGACGAGAAGGGCGCGATGCTGGAGAAGCGCTTCCCCGGCAAGGTGAAGTACGCCCACTGCGACGTGACCCGGGAAGCCGAGATCGAGGCCGCCCTGAAGCTGGCCGAGAGCGAATTCGGCGGGCTGGACATCCTGTTCAACAACGCCGGCATCTCCGACCGGATGACCACCATCACCGAGATCACCGCCGACGGCTGGAGCTGGATCTTCGACATCCTGGTGCGCGGCCCGGCTCTGGGCATGAAGCACGCGGTGCCGCTGATGCTGAAGCGCGGCGGCGGCTCGATCATCAACACCGCCTCGATCGCCGGCCTGCAGGCGGGCTGGGGCCCGATCGCCTATTCCACCGCCAAGGCCGGCGTCATCCACATGAGCCGCTCGGCCGCGGCCCAGCTCTCGCCCCAGGGCATCCGGGTCAACGCCATCTGCCCCGGCCTGATCGCCACCTCGATCTTCGGCGCCTCCGTGGGCCTGCCCCGCGAGGTGGCCGACCAGATGGCCGCCCAGGTCGCCCAGAACGCCCAGGTGGCGCAGCCGGTGAAGAAGCCGGGCCTGCCCGAGGACATCGCCCAGGCGGCGCTCTACCTGGCGTCCGACGCCTCGGCCTTCGTGACCGGCACGCACCTGGTGGTGGACGGCGGCATCACCGTGGGCGGACGCCACAGCTGGGACCCGACGGCGGGCTCGCCCTTCGCGGCGATCTTCGGCGGGGACTTTCCGAGCCAAGCGACCTCTTGACCGCGCCGGCTCCGAAGGGCCTGACGCCGAACCTCCACGGCGCGCTGTGGATGCTGGCCTCGGCGCTGGGCTTCACGGTGATGACGACGCTGATCAAGTATCTCGGCGCCGACTATCCCGCGTCCCTGCAGACCTTCTACCGCCAGGCGGCGGGGTTCCTGATCCTGGTGCCGGTGATCCTGCGCCATCGCGGCGCGGCCTTCGCCACCACCCGGCCGGGCATCCTGCTGTTCCGCTCCGCCGCCGGCACGGTGGGGATGATCCTGTCGTTCTACGCCTTCCAGAAGATGCCGCTGGCCGACGCCAACGCGCTGAGCTTCACCAGGACCCTGTGGCTGGTGCCCCTGGCGGCCTTCGTGGTGCGCGAGACGATCGGGCCGCTGAGGATCGCCGCCGCCTTGGCCGGGTTCGCAGGCGTGCTGATCATGGTGCGGCCGGGCGCCGGCGGGCATTTCGCCATCGGACTGCCCGCCCTGGCCATGCTGGCCTCGTCCTTCCTGTTCGCCCTGACCATCACCGGAATGAAGGTGATGACCCGGGACCATTCGCCCATGGTGCTGCTGGTGTGGGCGGCGACGCTGGGCGTGGTGCTGGCGATCCCCGGGGCCTTCCTGTCCTGGCGCTGGCCGGAGCCGAAGGACCTGGCCCTCCTCGGCCTGATGGGGGTGATGGGGACTGTGACCCAGGCCTGCTACATCAAGGGCATGTCGATCGGGGACGCCGCGGCCATGGCGCCGGTGGACTATATCCGGCTGGTCTTCTCCACCGTGGCCGGCTTCGCGCTGTTCCACGAGTTGCCCGGCGTCTGGACGATGGCCGGCGCGGCGGTGGTCGTGGCCTCGACCCTGCTGATCACCTGGCGCGAGCACGTGACCGCCAAGGCGGCCTCGGCGGCCGCGGCGGTTTCACCGTCCCTCTAGGCTAGGGTTCGTCGGACCGCATCCTGGCCAGCAGGGCCTCGGC
>DASUIJ010000230.1:0-6069 GCA_036279815.1 Phenylobacterium sp.
CCATGAGATCGGGCAGGACCGGCCAGATCATCAGCGCCTGGGGCAGCACCGCCAGCAGCATGTAGGCCAGGCCCCAGGCCAGGACGGCCAGGGGTTTCCGGCCGATCAGCCGGAAACCCGACGAGATCGCCGCCCCGCCCGAAAATTCCGCCATAGCGCCTGCTCCGTCGTTCGGTTGTGAGTGCGACAATATCCGCAGCCGGGCCAGGGGGCCTAGCGCCCGGTCCGGCCGGCTTGCGGTCTAGAGCCGGTCGTCCGGCGTGGCCCGCGCTCCCGCGTGGCGCGGGGTCACGAACCTGGCCAGGCGGGGCTTCAGCCAGTTCTCGAAATCGTCCACGAATTCGTAGACCACCGGCACCAGGACCAGGGACAGGATCGTGGAGGTCATCAGGCCGCCGATCACCGCCACGGCCATGGGTTGACGGAATTCGGCGCCCTTTTCCAGGGCGAAGGCGGTGGGAAGCATGCCGGCGGCCATGGCCATGGTGGTCATGACGATCGGCCGGGCCCGCTCACGGCAGGCTTCCATCAGCGCCTCGCGCTGGCCCAGGCCCTCGCGCTCGCGCTCGATGGCGTACTCGACCAGCAGGATCGAGTTCTTCGCCGCCAGGCCCAGGAGCATCAGGAACCCGATCAGGGACGGGACCGACAGCGACAGGCGGAAGATCAGCAGGCCCAGGAAGGCGCCCCCGACCGCCAGCGGCAGGGCCGAGAGGATCACCGCCGGCTTGAAGAACGACCGGAACAGCAGCACCAGCACGGCGAAGATCATCGACACGCCGGCGAACAGGGCCATGCCGAAGGAGCCGAACAGCTCCCTCATGGCCTCGAGCTGGCCGGTCTCGGCCTTGGTCACGCCGGGCGGCAGGTGCTTCATGATCGGAAGCTCCTGGATCTTCTTGAAGGCCGGGCCCTGGACCGTGCCGTTCAGCTCGGCCTCGATGGTCTGCTGGCGCTTGCGGTTCAGGCGCTCGATGCGCGCCGGGCCGGCCTGGAACTCCACGTCGGCCACCGCGTCGAGGGTGGTCAGCCCGCCGCTCGCGGTGGGAACCCGCAGGGATCTGATCTGCGAAAGGTCGGCGCGGGCCTCGGCCGGAAGGCGGATGCGGATCGGGATCCTCCGCTCGCCCGAGGTGAGCTTGGCCACGTTGGCGTCGATGTCGCCCAGGGTCGCCACCCGCGCCACCTGGGCGATGGCGTCCACCGAGACGCCCAGCCGCGACGCGTCGGCCGCGCGCGGGCGAATGACCACTTCCGGGCCGGAGGGCGGCACCGAGGGGCGCGGATCGGCGATGACGGTGAGGGTCCGCATCTGCTTCTCGAGCTCGAGCGAGGCGGCCCTCAGAGCGGCGGGATCGTTGCTGGTCAGCACCTGCTGGATGCCGGCGCCGCCCTGGAAGTTGAGAAAGCTGACACGAGCGTCGGGGATGCCGCGCAGGGCCTGGCGGGTGTCGTTCTTGAGGTCGTCGCCGCTGAAGCTGCGCTTCTCGTCCAGCAGCACGATCACGGTGCCGTCGCGAAGGTCCGAGCCGCCGCCGCGGCTGCCGAAGCCCGGGCCGCCGCCGGCCGCGGTCGAGCCCACCTGGGTGAACACCCCGCGGACCCCATGGCGGTCCTTGAAGATGTCGGCCACGCGGCTGGCGGTGTCTTCCATGTCCGGGACGGTTGCGCCCGGAGGGCCCTGGACCTTCACATAGATATAGTCGGGGTCACCGGCCGGCTGGAAGCCCTGGGGCAGCAGCGGGGTCAGGAACAGGGAGCCGATGAACAGCACCCCGCCGACGATCGAGGCGACGATCCGATGGTCGAGCGCCCATTCCAGGGTGTTGCGATAGAAGCCTTCGAAGGGCTTGCGCGGATGCGGCTCGCGGGCCGGCTTCAGCAGATAGGCGGCCATCAGCGGGGTGAGCAGGCGGGCCACCACCAGGGAGAACAGGACCGCCACGGAGACGGTCAGGCCGAATTCCCGGAAGAACTGGCCGGCCATGCCCTTCATGAAGCTGACCGGCGTGAACACCACCACGATGGCCATGGTGGTGGCGACCACGGCCAGGCCGATGGCGTCGGCGCCCTGCATGGCCGCCTCGTACGGCCGCACGCCCTGGGCCACCCGTTTCTCGATGTTCTCGATCTCGACGATGGCGTCGTCGACAAGGATGCCGATGACCAGGGTGAGCGCCAGCAGGGTCACCACGTTCAGCGAGAAGCCGAACAGGCTCATCACGAAGAAGGTCGGGATCAGCGACACCGGCATGGCGAAGGCGGTGATCATCGTCGAGCGCCAGTCGCGCAGGAACAGGAACACCACCAGGGCCGCCAGCGCCATGCCCTCCAGCAGCACGTGCTGGGTGGCGCGGAAGCTGGCCCGGGTCTCGTCCACCGACGAGAAGATCCGCACGAACTTCACGTCCTTGTGGGTCTGCTCCAGCTTGGCCAGGCTCGCGATCACGGCGTCGTCCACCGCGACATCGCTGGAGTCCTTGGTTTTCATGACCTGGAAGCCGACCACCGGGCGGTTGTTGAAGCGGGCGAAGCCGCGCACTTCGGAGGCGCCGTCGCCCACCTGGGCCACGTCCGTGAGCTTCACGAAGCGTCCCTGGCCCGCCGGGATGGTGAGCTCGCGCAGGCGGTCCAGGGTGTTGACCGCGCCCAGCACCCGCAGGGTCTGCTCGCGCCCGCCGACCTGGACCCGGCCGCCCGCCGCATCGAGGTCGAAACCGCGCAGGGCGGTGTTGACCGAGGCCGCCGTCAGCCCGCGGGCCGTCAGCTTGTCGGTGTCGACGACGACGTTGATCTCGCGGTTGGCCCCGCCCACGCGGGAGATCTGCGAGACCCCCTTGGCGGCCTGCAGCGCGCGGCCCACGGTGTCGTCGATGAACCAGGACAGGTCGGCGTCCGACATCGTCGGCGCCTCGACCGCGTAGGTGAGGATCGGCTGGCTGTCGAGCTCGACGCGGGTCACGGTGGGCTCGTCGATCTCCCGTGGGAGACTGGCCCGGGCTTGGGCGATTCGGGAGCGGACGTCGTCGGTCTTCTTCTGGAGATCCTGGCCCAGTTCGAACTCGATGGTGGTGGTGGAAACCCCCTGGGTGACCGTCGAGTAGAGGTTTCGAACGTCGGAGATGCCGGCCAGCGCGTCCTCGACCGGACGGGTGACCTGGGTCTCCATTTCGCCCGGCGCGGCGCCGTTCTGGGTGACCGTGACCGCCACCACCGGGAACTGCACGTTCGGGAACTGCTTGACCGGCAGGCCGGGGTAGGAAATCAGCCCGGCCAGGACCAGGGCGATGAACAGCACCGCCACGGGGACGGGGTTCTGGATCGCCCACGCGGAGATGCGGAAGCCGCCGCGCGAGCCCTCGGACGGGGTGTGGCTCATTTGGCGGCGCCCATGACAGGCTTCACCTGATCGCCGTCCAGCAGGAAGGCGGCGGCGTTCTCCACCACCAGCGCGCCGGCGGGCGGCCCCTTGACCACGGCGACCAGGCCGCCGCCGCGGGCGCCTGTGACGACCATGGCGCGCTTCACACGGTTGCCCGCGCCCACCACCATGACGCTGGCGCCGTCGGCGTCATAGCGGATGGCGGTCTCGGGGACGGCCAGGACCTGACCGGCGGCGTCGGCGAAGCGGGCGCGGCCGTAGCCGCCGGACCGGATGTCGGCTCGGACCGGCAGTCGGATCCGCACGGAGCCGAGCCGGGTCTGGCTGGAAAGCTGGGGCGAGACCAGGCGCACGACGCCTTCGGCGCTGGCGCCGTTGGTGAGCGTCACATTGGCCTGCTGGCCGGAGCGGATCCGGCCGAGATCCTGTTCGGAGAGGTCGGCCTGCAGCTCGATCTCGCCGTTCTGGGCGATGCGGAACCATGGGGCCGATCCGGTGGCGGTGAGGTCGCCCGGCCGGACATTGCGCTCCAGGACCAGGCCCGAGACCGGGGCGGTGACCGTCAGCTTTCTGGCCCGGGTCTCCAGGTCGCGGGCGCCGGCCGCCTGGGCGTTGGCGGTGGCGCGGGCCGCGCGGGCCTGGAATCGGCGCTGGTCGATCTGCTCCTGAGACAGGACGCCCTGGCCGTCGAGGTCCTTCACCCGGGCGGCCTGGGCCTCGGCCTGCTCGGCCTGGACCGCGGCCTGGGCGGCGAGCGCGCGCTGCTGTTCGAGCTGGCTCTGGATCAGGGCGCGGTCGATCTCCACCAGCGGCTGGCCGGCGCGGACGAACTGGCCGACATCGGCCAGCACCCGGGCGACACGGAAGCCGGACACTTCGGGCAGGATCGCCACTTCCTCGCGGGGGAGCAGCACCCCGTCGGCGGCGATGGCGCCGGCGATCAGGCGCGGCTCCACGCGGACCACGCGCACGGCGCGGGCGCGGTCTGTCTCGGTCTCCTTGGGCGCCGCCTTCTTGCCGCAGGCGGCCAGCGGGGCCGCGGCGAGGGCGAGGGTCGCCAGCAGGACGGCGATCTTGGATACGGGTCTCGTCACGTCTAGCGAGCCTCTTTGTCGGTGGGCGTGCTCGAAGCGGGCCAGCCGCCTCCGAGCGCCTTGTAGGTTTGCACCGCGCGACGCAGGGCCTGGACCTGGGCGGCGGTGAGTTGCGAGCGGACCGAGCGCCAGGATTGCTCGGCGCCGAGGGCCGACTGCAGGTCGTCGAGCCCCCTGGCGTAGCGGGTTCTGGCGGCGTCCTGGGCGCGATGGGCGCGGAGTTCGCCGTCCACCAGCAGGTCGACCCGGCGGTGGTCGGCGTCGAGGCGGACCAGGGCGTTGTCGGCCTCGCCATAGGCCGTCTGCACGGCCTTTTCGTAGGCGATCACCGCCTGCTCCGTGCGGGCGTCCTGGGCCTTCAGATCGACCAGCAGCTTGGGGATCGACAGGATCGGCTGGGTGACGGCGCCGCCGATCGACCAGTAGCGCGTCCCGGACGAGAAGCTCGGCTGCTCGGACTTCTGCACGCCGAGGCCCGGGGTGAAGCTGAAGGTCGGGAAGAAGGCCAGCTCGCTATATATCTTGCGGCCTTCCTGGGAGGCGATGCGGGCGCGGGCCTCGCGAACGTCGGGCCGGCGGGCCAGCAGAGCGCCGGGAACGGTGGCCGGGACCGGCGGAATGGCCCCCAACGCGGCGGAGATCGGGACGTTGGCCGTCGGCTCGATCCCCCGGCCGACCAGCACCAGCAGGGTGCGTTGCGTGGCCTGGAGCTCCGCGGCGAGTCCGGCCGCCTGGCTCTCGGCCTGGGCGAGATCGCCCGCCACCCGGTCGGCGTCCGCGGCGGAGCCGAGACCGCGCCGGGCCTTGGTGTCGGCGATCCTCTGCAGTTCGCGCGCGATGCGGACGGTCTCGCGGGCGTCGGTGAGCTGGATGGCCAGGCCGCGGGCCTGGAAGTAGGTGTCCGCCACATTGGCCGCGAGGCTGGAGCGGGAGGCCTCGTAGTTGAACCGCGCCGCGGCGGTGTCGCCGCGCGCAGCCTTGGACACCGCGAAGATGCGGCCGAAGAGATCGACCTCCCAGCTCACGTTCAGGCCGGCGGACGAGGTGGTGCTGGTCCCGCTGCTGGAGAATCCCGGGATGTTGATCACCGTGCCCGAGGTCTGGGTGGTGTGGGTCTCCTTGGTGGAGCCGGAGCCGTTGCCCTGGGGAAGGAAGGCGATCAGTCCGCTGTCGGCGGTGACCCGGGCCTCGCGCAGGCGGGCGGCGGCGGAACGGGCGTCGGGGCTCGCGGCCAGGGCCTGGTCGATCAGGGCGTTAAGCTGCGGATCCTGGAACTGGGTCCACCAGGTCTCCAGCGCCGCGTCGGAAACGGCCGGAGACACGGCCACGCCCTGCGGCGACTCGAAGGTCGGGGGCAGCTTCGCGTCCGGCGTGCGGGCGCCTGCGCAGGCGCCGAGCGCGAGGCAAGCCAGGCCGGCGATAAGAGGGTCGGCTGGACGCATGGTCTCTATCAATACGTGGTGGCCCTGCGAATCGCCGCCGAGAATATCGGCTTTGGGGAGGCGCGACGCGGACCGCGGTGATTTCAGGCCGTTGAACATAACTGAACGTCGCTAGGATTGCAGGGCCGAAACAATACGGACGCCGCGCCGA
>DASUIJ010000231.1:0-3807 GCA_036279815.1 Phenylobacterium sp.
GCCAGGCCGCGTCCAAGGCCTCGGCGGGCGAGCCTTCGGTCTACGGCTTCGTGACCGTGGGCGAGTCCACGGCGATCCGCCCGATGGTGGACCGCATCGCCCGCGAGGTCGGAAAGCTCGGCTACACCGTGACGGTGATCGGCGCGGAGGCCCAGCACGCGCCCACCGAATGGTTCTCCAACGTCGAGCACGACTACGATTTCGTGCTCTATTCCGCGGAGGCGGAGGACCTGGCCTGGCGCCAAGTGGTGGGCCGGCAGGTGGACCGGCTGTTCCGGGTGGGGCGCGGCGACCTCGCGCCGCCCCACGACGCCCACCTTCGCGCCACCGATCCCTTGCAGGCCCAGAGCCTGGTCGACCTGATCCTGGTCCAGAAGCGCACCACCACCTGGCCCAAGGGCTCCGAAGCCTGGCTGGACGCCACCCAGCCGGCGCGGCTGTTCCACATGCGCCGCGACAATCCCGAGGACACCCGGCGCATCGCCCGCATGCTCACCGGCCAGTCCGTGGGGCTGGTGCTGTCGGGCGGCGGGGCGCGCGCCTATGCGCACGTGGGTGCGGTCCGGGCGCTGCGCGAGCGCAACGTGCCGATCGACTTCGTCTGCGGCGTGTCCATGGGCGCGATCATCGCCGCGGGCGTCGCCATGGGCTGGAACCGCGAGGAGATGGACGAGCGGATCAAGGCCGCCTTCGTCAACACCAGCCCGCTGGACGACATCGCCTTCCCCCTGCTCGCCATGACCCGGGGCGACAAGGTCCGGGAGCGTCTGGCCGAGCATTTCGGCGATGTGCACATCGCCGACCTGTGGCTGCCGTTCTTCTGCGTCTCGTCCAACCTGACCACCGGGGCCTACCAGGTGCATCGGCGCGGACTGCTGCGCGACGCGCTCAGGGCCACGATCTCGCTGCCGGGGATCCTGCCGCCGGCGATCCTCAACAACAACGTCCTGGTGGACGGCGCGGTGCTGAAGAACTTCCCGGCCGACATCATGCGCGCCTCGCAGCTGGGGCCCATCGTCGGGATCGATGTCACCCGCGGCCGGTCGATCACCGCCGACGACGTGGCGAGGCCCTCCTCGGTCTGGCGCTGGATCTTCTCGGGCCAATGGCGCAAGGGCCCGCCGATCGTCTCGCTGCTGATGCGCGCAGCCACGGTGTCCTCCGGCCGCGATCTGGCGGCGTCGCGGGACGCCACCGACGTCATGGTCACCCCGGATGTCACCGGCGTCGAGATTCGCGACTGGTCGGCCTACGATCCGGCGGTGGTGGCCGGCTACAAGGCGATGATCGAGGCGCTGGACAAGCTCACCGTGCCGGTGCCGGACCTGCGCCGCCGGATCAGCCGGCACCTGCCGGCGACCCGTGTTTCGGCGCTCCGCTGAAATATTGTCCCGCGGCCGAAGGCCGCGTTTGCGACTCCCTCGATCCAGGCCCATATTCGAGTTCTTGTGCAAACAACTGAAAGGAGGTGACCCAGTGTCTCATTGTCTTCATCCGCAGGTGGAAACCGTGACCTGGACCTCCGCTTACGAGGTCTGCGCGTAAGCGTTCGAGGGTTGCGGGACCGCTGAGCGGTCCGACAATGGAAGGGCCGGCCCCGACAACGGGCCGGCCCTTCGCATTTCGGGAACCGACTTTTTTCCGCGGGCCTGTAACCAGGGCCAGGCTTCCCGCGAACTCACTCGGAGAATCTCCGAGGAGACCAGGCGCCATGGCCACGGAAATCATCAACGGCTTCCCCTGCAAAAACTGCACGGACGTCGACTACGCGAAGAAATACATCGACCCGGCCCATCCCAAGGACGGGCCCTTCGGCCTCAACAATCCCGAGAAGCTGGCCCAGTCCCAAAGGCAGCAGGCCGTGACCTTCGGCGGCGTCCTGGCCGGCCTCAACGACGCCCCCGCCAGGCCGCGGGAAACCCCTGACCCGCGAACCATCGCCAACCCGGTCGCCGCCGCAAATCCCCCGGGCGTCGGCGCGCTGGTCGACCTAAGGGCCTAGTCCTTCCAGCCCCTGGCGCGGGCCAGCGCCTCGGCGGGTTGGTCGAGGGTTTCGCCCGCCATCATGCCGTCCACAGCGCCCAGCACCGACAGGGGCGCGGCCTCGCCCTTGGCGAGCGGCGGCGACGTGGCGGTCATCCTGGCCACCCAGCCCGCGCCTTCGCGGCAGGCCACGCCGGCCAGCCTGCGCGCGTCCATCTGGAAGGTCCGGCAATAGCGGTGGTCGGCGGTCCGGAAGCTCAGTCCGATACGGATCGGGCCGGGCTGGCCGGAGCGGTTCTCGTTGAGCACCCTCACCAGGTCGCCGTGCGCCGTCAGGGCGCCGTCGCCGCGGACGGCCAGGGGCCCGCCGGTCTCCCGGGCCGCGCCGAAGCCCAGGGCCAGTCCGCCGACGAAGGTGGCGGCGATACCGCCCCAGGCCGGCCATTTCAGGTTCATCCGGGGCCGGTGCGGATGCGGCGGCGCGCGACGGTCGGCCAGCCGGACCACATTGTCCCGCCCACTGGCGCCTGCGGAAGCGTGCAGGCGCTCGTGCACATCATCCTCCGCGGCGGGATCGTAGGCGTGGACGTGGCGGGCGCGGTGGCGGGCCAGCCGGGCGGCCAGCAGCGGATCGGAGGCCAGGGCGGCTTCCACCTCGGCCCGCGCCCTGGCGTCGAGCCGACCGTCCAGATAGGCGGCCAGCCTGGCGTCGTCGATGATCATGCCGCGCCTCCTTCGCCAAGGCCCCCGGTCGCTAGGGTTACGCCTCCGCCCCGCCGTGGGGCAAGGCGCCTGACGGAATTTCAGCGGGCCGACGCCGAAGGGCCGCCGAACGCTCCGCCTGGTCCTGGGCGGCGGCGATCATGGCGTCGATCCCGGCCACGAGCGCGCGCTCTAGAAGGCGACGCAGGCCTTCTGGGTCACCAGCATCACGGAGTCCTGGCGGAAGCGCTGGACGTAGGCCTGGCGCACCTCACCCAGCTTGCGCGTCACGTCGCCGCCCCGCGCGGGCAGGACCAGGACCACCACCTTGGCGGCCTCGCGGATCAGCTTGTTGTCCGGGCCCTTCCACTGGCCGCCGCCGTCCAGCACGGTCAGGCCCTGCGGAAAGCGCGAGGTCAGCTCCTCGTCGGTGAACTTGCGGAACTCGGCGTCGGAGATTCCCGGTTTGCCGCCGATGTTCTGGCCGAAGAACAGCTGGGCCGTGCGCATCGGCTGCTGCCCGGCCGGACAGCGGGACTTTTCCAGGCTCGCGCAGCCGGACAGGCCGACCACGGCGGCGGCGGCCACGATCCCCGATATCTTCCTTCGCCCCATTGGCGCCCCCGTGGCGAATTTTCGCCCACCCTGATCTAGAGATTCGCAGCGGCCGCGGGGCCTGATCAGATTGTCGCAGGCCCGCCTCAGGCCCCGATCAGCTCGCGGCCGATCAGGTAGCGGCGGATTTCGTTGGTTCCGGCGCCGATGTCGTAGAGCTTGGCGTCGCGAGCCAGCCGCTCCACCGGGAAGTCCTTGGTATAGCCGGCGCCGCCCAGGGCCTGGACCGCCTCCATCGACACCTTCACCGCGTTTTCCGAAGCCATCAGGATCGCCCCCGCGGCGTCGAACCGGGTGGTCTGGCCCGCGTCGCAGGCCCGGGCCACCGCGTAGACGTAGGCGCGGGCGGAGTTCAGGGCCACGTACATATCGGCGACCTTGCCCTGCATCAGCTGGAACGAGCCGATCGGCGCGCCGAACTGCCTGCGCTCGTGCACGTACGGCAACACGACGTCGAGCGCCGCGCGCATCAGTCCGAGCGGCCCGCCCGAAAGCACCACGCGCTCG
>DASUIJ010000232.1:0-2796 GCA_036279815.1 Phenylobacterium sp.
CCGCCGAAGCCGCCGCCGATCTCGGCGGGCGTCACCCGGATGCTGGAGATATCCAGGCCCAGGACCTTGGCGCAGTAGGTGCGGACCATGAACTGGCCCTGGCTGGAACTCCAAACCTCGCACTGGCCGTCCTCGGCCCAGGAGACGACGCAGGCGTGGGGCTCGATATAGCCCTGGTGGACGGCGTGGGTGGTGTAGCGGCCCTCGAAGATCACATCCGCCCCGGCGAAGGCCGCCGCCGGGTCGCCCCGGGCGATGCGGTTGCGCTTGACGATGTTGGAGGCGACGGTCGGGCGGGTCTCCAGCCCCTCGGTGAACATGTGCGGATGCAGCACCGGCGCGTCCGGCGCCATGGCCGCCTCGACGTCGATGACGTGGGGCAGCACCTCGTAGGTCACGCTGATGAGGCCCAGCGCCTCGTCGGCGATGTCGGAGGATACGGCGGCCACCGCCGCCACGGCGTGGCCGTCGTAGAGCACCTTGTCGCGGGCGATCACATTCATCGCCAGGTCGCGCAGGTTCGACGCCGCCTCGCCGCCTTCGTGCATCTCGGAGGCCACGTTCGGGAAGTCCGCGCCGGTGACCACGGCCTTCACGCCCGGCAGGGCCCGGGCCTTGCGCGTGTCGATCGAGACGATCCGCGCATGGGCGTGCGGGCTGCGCAGAATCTTGCCGACCAGCTGGCCGGCCATGATCAGGTCCGCCCCGAAGAGGGCCCGCCCGGTGACCTTATCGGCGCCGTCGGGTCGGATCGGCCGGGTGCCGACCACCTTCAGGGCATGCACGTCGGGTTTGTCCAGAACTTCGCTCATCACACCCTCGCCTGCCGCAGGTCCGCGGCTGCATCCATTACGGCCCTGACGACCTTGTCGTAGCCCGTGCACCGGCACAGGTTGCCCGCCAGCCAGTAGCGGACCTCCGTCTCGGTGGGTTCGGGGTTGGCGTCGAGCAGGGCCTTGGCGGCCATCAGGATCCCCGGCGTGCAGAAGCCGCACTGCAGGGCCGCATGCTCCAGGAACTTCTGCTGCAGGGGATGCAGCCGGCCGCCCTGGGCCAGGCCCTCGATGGTGGCGACCCGCTTGCCCTCCGCCTCGGCGGCCAGCATCAGGCACGAACAGACTAGCCGGTCGTCGACGATGACGCTGCAGGCGCCGCAGTCGCCCGAGCCGCAGCCCTCCTTGGAACCGGTGAGGTTCAGTTCGTCCCGCAGCACGTCCAGCAGGGTCATTCCGGGATCGGCCAGGAACTCGACCGGATCGCCGTTCACAATCGTCGAAACATGAAGCTTGGTCACGCGCGTCCACCTGCCCGCTGATAGGCGATGAGCGCCGCGCGCCGGGCCAGCACGCCTGCGATCTTGGTTCGATATTCGGCCGTGCCGCGCTTGTCGCTGATCGGCCGGCAGGCGGCGCGGGCCGCGGCGTCGAGCCGGGCCAGGCTCGCCTCGTCGAGGCTGCTCCCGACCAGGGCCGCTCCGGCTTCAGAAACCAGCAGCGCGGTAGGCGCCACGGCCCCCAGGGCGACATGGGCCTCGGTCACGACTCCGGCCGCGTCCAGGGTCAGGCTCACGCCCGCTCCGGCCACGGCGATGTCCATCTCGGTGCGCGGGATCAGTCTCAGATAGGCGTCGGAGGATCGCGCCGCGCGGGGCGGCAGGCGGATCTCCAGAACGAATTCGCCGGGCGCCAGCGAGGTGCGGCCCGGCGCCGTGGCGATGGATTCGACCGGCGCCTCGCGTCGACCCTTCGGACCGACGATCACGCAGACGGCCCGCGCGGCGATCATGGCCGGCACGCTGTCGGCGGCCGGAGAGGCGTTGCATAGATTTCCCGCCAGGCTGGCGCGTCCCTGGACCTGGGTGGAGCCGATCAGGTTGGTGGCCTCGACCACCCCCGGCCAGGCTTTCGCCAGGGCGGCGTGCTCGCCGATCACCGCGCCGGAGGTGGCGGCGCCGATCACGAAGCCGCCGTCGCTCTCGCGGATGCCGACGGCACCGGCGATGCGCTTCAGGTCCACGATGGCTTCAGGATGAGCCCGGCCCGACCGCAATTGCACCAGCAGGTCGGTTCCGCCGGCCAGCGCGCGGGTCCCCGCGGCGGTCAGCGCCTTCACGGCGTCCTCCACTGTGGACGGGGCAAGATATTGGAGTTGAGACAATCGACCTCCCGTTTGTGTCGGCGTTTACGGGCCCCTTGTCGTCAGGACCGCCCAAAGACCGGAGCCCTGCCTCTGACCAGCGCCACGAGGCTCCGCCGCCGTGGGAAACAGGTTGCGCCTTCGCCTCGCGCGCGGTCAAGCGGCCCCCGCGAGGCGGGCGCAAGATTTGGACAGCCTTGCCCCGGCCGGCCGGGTAAGCTTTCCAGCCAAGGTCGTCGAGACCCGGTCGTTTCCCGGACCGCTCGCGCCACATGAACGCCATGAGGAGGCCGCCGGTGAAGCCCGTCCCGATCACCTACTTTTCGGACATGCTGTGCATGTGGGCCTACGTCAGCCAGGTGCGCGTCAACGCCATCAAGGCGAAGTTCGGCGACTCCGTCCGGATCGAGCCGAAGTTCTGCTCGGTGTTCGGCGACACCGCGCGGAAGGTCAAAGTCTCGTGGGGCGATCGGGGCGGCTACGAGGGCTTCAACGCGCATCTGCTCGAGGCGGCCGCGGCCTTTCCCGAGATCCGCGTGAACCCGGACATCTGGCGGACGGCGCGGCCCGCCTCCTCGACCGGCGTCCACCTGTTCCTCAAGGCCCTGGGCCTGGCGGAGGCCGCAGGCGGGTGTGCGGACGGCGCCACGGAGGCGGCGA
>DASUIJ010000233.1:0-5925 GCA_036279815.1 Phenylobacterium sp.
TCCAGCCGCTCGTTGTGCCGGATTTTGGTCCCGCCATTGCCCACGCTGGCGTGCGTCAGGGCGCGCTCGAGAAGCTCGCGATCCTCGAAAACGTGGCCGATGCGACCCTCGAGCTCGGCGACCGCTGCGTCTCGTTTGCTCATTTCAGGACGTGGAAGAAACGGTCGGGCTGGGCGTTCAGGACCCAGGTCCAGGGTTTGAAGAGCGAGGCGCCCTTGCTCCAGGACAGCATGATCAGCTGCGCCTTGCCCACCAGATTTTCGGCCGGGACATAGCCCACGCCGATCTCGGAGGGGACGCGGCTGTCCAGGGAGTTGTCGCGGTTGTCGCCCATGAAGAAGTAGTGGTTCTCGGGCACCACGAAGACGCCGGTGTTGTCCACTTCCCCGTCGGGGCCGAAGTCGTAGGTGACGTAGTGCTTGCCGTTGGGCAGCGTCTCTTCGAACCGCTCGACGTTACGGGTGAAGCCGTAGCCGGAATCCACCATGGTCGACGGCAGCGGCTTGCGCGGAACGGCCGCGCCGTTGATGTAGAGCACGCCGCCCTTCACCTGGATCCGATCGCCGGGCAGGCCGATCAGCCGCTTGATGTAATCGGTGTGGCCGTCGCGCGGCAGCTTGAAGACGACGATGTCGCCGCGGTCCGGCTGGCGCTCCATCACCCGGCCGCTGAACAGCGGCGGGCTGAACGGGATCGAGTTCCTCGAATAGCCGTACGAGAACTTGGAGACGATGATGTAGTCGCCTTCCAGCAGGGTCGGGTCCATCGACGCCGACGGGATGGTGAAGGGCTGGAAGAAGATCACCCGCAGGACCAGCGCGATCAGCAGCGCATAGACCACCGTCTTGAAGATCTCGACGATCTCGCTGACAGCGCCGGGCTGCTCGGATTGCTCGGCGCTACGCACGTTCTCGGTCATCAGGGGTTCCGCGCACGTCCGGCGCGGGCCGGACTGGAACCGGACTAGCTAGTCCCTCCCCCCGCCCGGAGCAAGGGCGGCGGGGTTGGTCAGGCGATCTGACGCGGCGGCAGGAGGGTCAGTGCAGGACGACCCCGAACCGGCTTGGGCGCAGGTTCATGACCCAGGTCCAGGGCTTGAACAGCGTCGCGCCCTGCGACCAGGACACCAGCACGATGCGGGCCCGGCCCACCAGGTTCTCCTCCGGCACCAGGCCAACGCCGATCTCGGGCGGCAGGCGGCTGTCGGCCGAGTTGTCGCGATTGTCGCCCATGAAGAAATAGTAGCCGGGCGGAACCACGAACTCCTCGGTGTTGTCCAGATCGCCGCCGGTCCCGAAGTCGTTGGTCAGGAAGGACCGGCCCTGGGGCAGGGTTTCCTGGAAGCGGCTCACGTCGCGCACCACGCTGGTGCCGCCGGTCTCCTGGACGATTCCCTTGGCGACGCGCGGCACCGGGGCGCCGTTGAGATAGAGCAGGCCGTCCTTCATCTGCACCCGGTCGCCGGGCAGGCCGATCAGGCGCTTGATGTAGTCGGTCTTGTTGTCCCTCGGCAGCTTGAAGACGATGATGTCGCCACGGGTCGGCGCATGGAAGAAGACCCGGCCCTGGAACAGCGGCGGGCTGAGCGGGATCGAGTGGTGCGACCAGCCGTAGTCGAACTTGGTCACGAAGACATAGTCGCCCTCGTAGAGGTTGGGCTCCTCGGAAGCCGAGGGGATCGTGAACGGCTGGAACAGGATCACCCGCAGGACCAGGGCGATCAGCAGGGCGACCGCGACGGTCTTGATGACCTCCCAGGTCTCGTTCTTGGCGGGCGCGGGCTGGGCGGCCTCGACGGCGTCGGTCATCAAGCAGTCCTTGCGGAGGTCCGGCGAGCCGGATGGAACAGGTTGGGCGCGATCCTGCATAGAGCAGGCCAATTCGCAACGCTCGTGAACTCTTCTTCAGGTGGCGGGGGTGCGCGGGATCGCGGCGCGGACTAAACAGCGGCATGCCCTCCCCCGCTTTTCCCGCCGTCGCCCGCGCCCAGGTCCGGTCCCTGCGCACCTCGCTGATCCGCGAGGTGGCCAATGCGGGGCTGGGTCGCGAGGACGTGCTGGCGTTCTGGTTCGGCGAATCGGATCAGCCCACCCCGGCCTTCATCCGCGAACGAGCGGCCCGGGCGCTCACCGACGGTCGGACCTTCTACACCCACAACCTGGGCCGGGCCGACCTGCGCCGGACCCTGTCGGACTACCTCACCGGCCTGCACGGGACCGCGATCGGGCCCGAGCGGCTTGCCGTGACCAGCGCCGGGGTCAACGCCCTGATGATCGCCGCCCAGGCCATCATCGAGCCCGGCGACAAGGTGGCTGTGGTCACCCCGGTCTGGCCGAACGTGGTGGAGATTCCGCGCATCCTCGGCGGACGCGTGACCAACGTCCCGCTGGAGCCGCGCAACGGCCGCTGGAGCCTGGACCTCGACCGGCTGATCGCGGCCCTGACCCCGGACACGCGCGCCCTGTTCATCAACTCGCCGAACAACCCCACCGGCTGGACCCTGGAGGCGGACGACCGGCGTGCGATTCTCGACCATTGCCGCCGCCACGGCATCTGGATCCTGGCCGACGACGTCTACGAGCGCCTGAGTTTCCGCCCTGGCGCGGCCACGGCCCCCTCGTTCCTGCCCCTGGCCGGGCCGGAGGATCGCCTGATCTCCACCAACAGCTTCTCCAAGGCCTGGCGGATGACCGGCTGGCGCCTGGGCTGGATGGTCGCGCCTCCCACCCTGGTGGACGCCCTGGGCGTGCTCCTGGAGTTCAACACCTCCTGCGCGCCGGACTTCGTGCAGGAGGGCGCGATCGCCGCCCTGAGCGAGGGCGAGCCGCACATCCAGGCCCTGCGCGCCGAACTGGCCGCCGCCCGCAACCAGGTCCTGGCCTCTCTTCGCGCCCTGCCCGGCGTCGAAGCGCCCGAGCCGGACGGCGGCATGTACGCCTTCTTCCGGCTCGAAGGCTGCACGGACAGCTTCACCCTCGCCAGGACCCTGGTCACCGACGCCGGCCTCGGCCTCGCCCCCGGCGCGGCGTTCGGCGACGAGGGCGAGGGATGGCTGCGCTGGTGCTTCGCGGCGCGCCCGGAGAGGAACGCGGCGGGGCTGGAGCGGCTGGCGAACTATCTGCGGGGGTGACCCGCGCCTACCAGTTCAGGTCCGCCAGCAACCCGGCATAGACCTCGATCCCGTCCCACAGGTTGCCGATCCGCAGGTTCTCGTTCTGGGCGTGCTGGTTGTCGTCGTAGTTGGCGATGCTCACCCCCACCATCGGCGCCTGCAACTGGTTGACGATCTCCGCCATGCCGGAGCTCGCGCCCACGATCGGCAGCTTGATCACCGGATAGCCCACCGTCCGCCCGATGGAGGCCGCCACGGCCTTGGAGGCCGGCAGGTCCAGCGCGGTCTTGGTGGCGATGGAGCCGCCCTCGTCCCAGTCGACCCGGATCACCTTGGGATGGGCCAGGCGGATGGCGAGGTCCGGCGTGTCGCGGACGATGAACCAGCCCTGCTTGACCAGATAGGCCTCCGTCATCGCCTTCACGCGGTCCGGGGTCTCGCCGGGCGCCAGGCGGAAATCCACCGAGACCCGGCCGTCCGTGGCGATGGCGTTTGCGGCGTCGGGGCCAGTGTCGCCGACATTGATCGCCCGGACGTTGAGGGTGGGCTTGAGGTAGCCGTCCGCCAGCCGCGGCCCGCCCACGTTGCGGCCCAGGCCGAGCGCCTTCTTCAGGTCGGTCTCCACGTCGGGCAGGGCCGCCATGGCCTGCTTCTCGGCGTCCGAGACCGGGGCGACGTCGTCGTAGAATCCCGGGATCAGGATGTTTCCCTCGTCGTCGCGCAGACTGGCGACCAGGGTGGCGATCATCACCGCGGGACTGGGCGCCCAGCTGCCGTAGTGGCCGTCGTGCAGCGGCTTCATCGGGCCGTAGACCGTGGCGTCGAAGCTGGCGATGCCGCGGTTGCCGAAATTGATCTGCTGCTTGCCGGACTGGTGCATGGGCCCGTCGCCCATGATCAGGAGGTCGCCCTTCAGCAGGGCCAGGTTCTGGCGCACCAGCTCGGCGAAGTGCGGCGAGCCCTGCTCCTCCTCGCCCTCATAGAGCAGCTTGATGTTGACCGAGGGCTTGATCCCATTGGCCTTCAACGCGTCGAAGGCCGAGATCAGCGCCTGGATCGAGCCCTTGTCGTCCCCGGCCGAGCGGCCATAGATTCGCCAGTCGGGATCGAGCGGCCCTGTCGCGGCCTTCCAGTCCACCGGCGTGGCTTCAGGCAGGGCCGTGCGCATCGAGGGCTCGAAGGGGCTGGAGATCCAGCCCTTCTGGCCGACCGGCTGCCCGTCATAGTGGGCGTAGAACACCACGGTGCGCTTGGCGCCGGGTGTCCTGAGTTCTGCGAAGACGGATGGCGGCGTCCCGGGCGCGGCGCGCAGGAGCTGGACCTTGAAGCCACGCCGGATCAGCAGTTGGGAGATGTAGGCGGCGTTGCTCTCCACGTCGGGAAGGACCTTGGCGACGTTGGGCATCGACAGCAGGGTCACGAAGTCGCCGACGATCTCCGCCTCGTGGGCCTGGCGCCAGGCGTGGACGGCAGCCTTGGGCGAGGCGGCCAGGACCGGGGTCGCCGTCGACACCGACATTCCCAGGATCAGCGCCGCCAGCGCCTGCCGGCCAAAGCCCAACCCCGAACCGAACGCCATGTCTTTCCACTCCGCCGAACAGGTTGAGGGCATAAGACGATCCGTCCCCGCCGCTGACAAGCGCGCCCGGGGTGATCGCCAACGTGTTCGCCGCGGCGGACCTCCGGTCAGGCAGGCTGGATCGGCGGCAGGCGGTAGGCGCCGTCCAGCAGTTCGGGCTTTGGCAGGTAGGCGCGCATGAACAGGGCGAAGGGACCGGCGGGCGCGGGCAGCCAGTTGCTCTCGCGCAGGGGACCCGGGTTGTCGTGGCCGATCCAGATGTCCAGCGAGCCGTCAGGGTTGAACGTCAGGCCCGGCGTGCGGTCGCCGATGGCGTACCGGTCCAGCGGATTGTCCGTGAAGAAGAACTGTCCGTCATCCGTGGCCTCGTAGAGGCTGAGCGACCAGAACGAGTTGACCGGCAACAGGCCCTCGGCCGGGAAACTCAGCCGCCAGGCCGAGGTCCCATCGAACAGGTCGCGCGGCAGCGGCCCCTGCGCCCGCATGTACATGGCCTCCACCGGCGGCAGGGCGGCCAGGCCGGACAGCGCCACAGCGGCGCGATAACCGTAGTCCTGGCCGAAATCTCCCAGGCGCGCGTTGGGGTACGACCAGCCCTCCACATAGCCGGAACCGCCCAGCCCGCCGCGACGGGCGGCCTTGCGGGCCTCGTCCACGCCGGCTTCGATCGCGGCGACCTCGTCGGGCGAGAACCGGCCGGGATCGAAATCGGCCAGCCCCAGGGGCGCCATGATCTCCAGCACCGCCCGGTCTGTGACCTGCGGCGGGTTGTCGGCCATCAGCCGCGCCGCCGTGGCGAAATATTCGGCCCAGGGAGCGCCGCGGTGGGCGAAGGGTCCGGGGTGCTCGACTGCGGGCCCCTGCATCGAGATCTGGTGCTGGATCGAGCGGGCCGCCTCGGCGTCATCCGGACCGTCCACCAGGATTCGGGCCAGCGCCCAGACGTGGCGGGTCGGCGAGCGGATCACCCGGCCGCCGTCCGCGGCGTCGTTCGGCCCCACCAGGGTGAAGACGCCGCCGTTAGGACCGGTCGTCCGCGTGCCCAGGATGGCGAAGTTGTTGGTGTAGGCGTCCATCAGCGCCAGGGAGATGTACCGATCCCCGGTGGGCGGCAGGGTGATGCTGACCGGGCCGTGGGACAGGTCCACCTGGGCGGTGGAATAGAAGGTGTCGTTGTTGGGCGTGGTCACCGCCCGCGACGTGTGGTCGGCCAGTTTCCTCATATGGCCGAAGA